>DOEZ01000423.1 GCA_003532715.1 Planctomycetaceae bacterium | reverse complement strand
TCCTTCGAAAGCATACTACTATCAGGGGATTTGAACAATGGCCGGCCGGCCCAGCAGCAGCTTCGCCCGCAGGCCCGGCCCATCCGGCCACGTCCGGCTGTCCTCCGAAACGGGGCTATTATCACCTAGCACGAAAAACTCGTCGGATGCCAAGACAACCGGCCGGTCGAACCCCCACCGCGCCAACACCCCCGGCGGGCGGCCGTAATGTGTGTCGCGATAGACGCGCGGCGGTTCCATTTCAATGGTCAAGCCGGCCGAACCAATCGCCCAGGGGCGTTCCGAGGGACTCGCCGCGTCACCCGCTTTCGGCCGCTCGTGTCGGAGCACCACCCGACCGTCCCACGCCAGTATCCACTGGCCATCGACAAGGCCGACCGTGACATGGCCCTCCGACAACGGGCCCAAAGTCGTCACCATTCCGCTCGCTACGACTTGGCCGTTGAACCGGAACTCGCACGATCTGGATTTAGGCTGAATCCACGTTTCGAGTTGACCGTCGTCGCCGCCGTTCGCTCGCACGACAAGCCAGCCGTCGCCCGCCAACTCGTTTGCCTGAAAGCACAGCGTCAGATCTCGCACTGTTTCGGTTTGGTCGCCGCGCAACGTCCGCCACTGGTTGTAGGACAGTTCGTCGGTCACCGGACCGGCGACGAGCGAGCCTCCCTCACGGCGTCGGTGGTGATAGACCAACCAATCGACCGACGAAGCGCTGGCCGGGCCGCCCTGGTGCAAGAAACGCGTGCCGCGGCGAGTCCAGCCGGATCTGTCCCCGACGGGTTTCCATCGCGATTCGGGCTCACTTGGGTTCGTTCCGTCGGTCGAAGCGTCGTGTACCAGAACGGCCATTTCGCATTGCATGGCCCAGTCCTTGGCCGCGATTCGGCCGTTGACGTAGACGTCGCCCCGGCGAATCTGCACCGTTTCGCCCGGCAGCCCGACAATCCGCTTGATCGTCGCGCGGCTCGGCCGTTGCGGGTCGCGAAAGGCGACCAATTCCCAACGCCGTGGTCCTTTCCGGCCGAAGGCGGCTCGAAGCAGCAATACGCGGTCGCCCTCGTGGACCATCGGAGGTGAGATGATTTCGACCACGTCGCCGCAATGGGGACAAACCCGCCATCGACCGATCTCGGGCACATCGGCACCGCAGACAAACGGTTGTTGACAGGCGGCGCACTCGAATCGGCAATGCGGCCCCAAAACGGCCGGCGCCATTGAACCGCTGCAAACCGTCATGGGAACGAACAGCCCCTCGACCAACCACTGACCAACAGCCAGCGCGGCAATGATCGACAGCACGACGGCGGCAACCGTGCGTCGCGCGAGACGACCGTCGCCGCGCGATCGGCCGGTGTCGGATTCATTATCGGCGTCGTCGTGCATGGTATCGCGGGTCGAGGGGAGGAGCGATTGTCTCGAAAACGACGGACAGTATAGCCCAGCCGTGGCAATTCCCCATAGACGCCTTTTTTCAACAAACGGCCGCACCATTCGTCGTCGTGCCACGTAGAGAGAGGAGCCACCGTCGGTCCCCAGGGCCGAGACGCGAGGCCGCCCCGCGCGGGAGCCTCGCCGGGGCACACCATCACGAGGGTGACCTGCCGCGCCGACCGACGGCGCGGCTTGCGCAAGGATTGCGGCCACCGCCCGCATAATCATTCCAGGACTCACCCACGGTCTTCGGCAGCGCGATCGTCACGACAATCTTTGTCGTTCGATCATGCTTTGGCCGTTGCGACAGGAACAACTCGATTCAGCCCATTACGGTCGTGTCGATTGCGCGGCCGGAAACCGGATCCTATTTTTTTGACGAGGACTGAAACGTGGATTATACTAGACGGTGGCTGCTGGTTTGGCGGTTGTTGGGCAGTCACGCTCGCCCCCGGGGATGCTTTCCCCCACAATGACGGCACGTGACAACACGGCTTGAAATGGATGTTGGCGATCCGTTTTCGCCGCCTGGTCTCGCCAGCAGGACGCACCCTTCCGTGATGGATGACCCAATGCAACACCGAGTTTTTGTTCCCTGCCGTCTGGGCTGGATCCTCGCCCAACGGACGTTCTTGTCGCTTTTCTTTGTTGTCGTAATCGGAGTAGGGCTCTCGGGCGAACGTTCCGCCGCGGTGGAGCCCGCGCGACTGGCGTCGAGCCAACTCATCGAAATCGGCGACCTGCTCCGCCAGGGCCGAACTCTCGAGGTCGAGGACCGCTGGGACGAAGCACTCTCGCACTACGAGAAGGCGATTCGATCGTTTCCGAACGAACTAAGCCTGAAGCGCCGCTTCGAGTTCAGCCGGATGCACTTCGACGTCCGGCGTCGCTTGGCCGATCAGAGCTACTGTCGGTCCCTGGAGCAGCTCTCGCTCGACAAGGCGCTGAGTGTGTACGAGGAAGTCCTTGTCAGAATCCAAACCCACCACGTCGACGCCCCTTTGTGGAGGGAACTGGTCGAACAGGGAACGAACAACTTCGACGTCGCCTTGAGCGAACCGGCGTTCGTCGAACACAATCTGCACCGCTGCTCGCGCGAACGAATCGACAACTTCCGCCGCGAGATGCGCCGCGAATTGGAACAACGAGCAATACGAACTCGCGAGGATGTTCGGGCGGCTGTCGAGTGGGTTGCTCTCGCCGCGCAGCGCGACTTGGGCATTTCGCCGATTGCCGTGGTTCTCGAGTTCAACTGCGGCGCGACGAACAGCCTCGACGCCTATTCGGCCTTTCTCACGCCCGACCAGCTCAACGAAGTCTACTCGCAGATCGAGGGCAACTTCGTCGGGCTGGGAGTCGAACTGAGAACCGAGGATGGCCGGTTGACCATCGTTCGCGTCATCCCCCGCAGTCCGGCCGAGTATGCCGGCCTTCGGGCGGGCGATTACATTCTTTCGATTGACGGGCGCGACGTAGGCGATCTGCCCATGGAGCAAGCGGCCAATCTGCTCCAGGGCGACGCCGGCAGCCTGGTGGCCCTTTCGGTGGCCTCGCCCGGACAGCCGACGCGGACGCTTCAAGCCGAACGCCGACGCGTTGACGTTCCCAGCGTCGACGAGGTCAAAATCGTCGATTCGCTCCATGGCATCGGCTACCTCCGGTTGGCCTGCTTCCAGAAAAGCACGCCACGCGACCTGGACGACGCCCTGTGGGAACTCCACCGCCGAGGCATGCGCGGCGGCGTAATCGTCGATCTGCGAGGCAATCCGGGCGGACTGCTCATCGCCGCCGTCGAGGCGGTCGATCGCTTCGTCGAGAGCGGCGTGATTGTCTCGACCCGAGGACGCGACGTCCGCGAAGGTCAAACCTACTCGGCCCAAGCAGACGGCACATGGCGCGTGCCGCTCATCGTGCTAATCGACAAGGACAGCGCCAGCGCGGCCGAAATCTTCGCTGGCGCCATTCGCGATCACCAACGCGGCACCGTCATCGGGCAGCAAAGCTATGGCAAGGGCTCGGTGCAGGGCATTTTCCCGCTGCATTCGCACGCCTCGGGCATACGCCTGACGACCGCGCGGTTCTATTCGCCGCTGGGGCGTTCCTACTGCCAGGTCGGCGTCACTCCCGACAAGGTCGTCCAAACGGTCGCTCGGCCCGTCGCCTCGGCCGTCGACCCGGCCAATGACCTGACGCTGGCTACCGCGTTGGATTTCGCTCGTCAGGCAATCACGCGTCCGAACTCGACGGCCCAGTCTCGCGTTCGTTGACGGTGAAACACGGTTCTTTTTGGTCAGTCGGGTTGCGATTCCGCAGTCGGCTGTCGCTCGGCCGATGGCGTAACCATGTCGCCGTCTTCCTGATCGGCCGGATGGCCTTCCTTGTGGAACCTTCGTTCGTGCGCGTCGGCACGACGATGGAAGAACGCACGAACACTCAAATTCAGGCATAGGCACAGAGCGAGTCCGGCCGTCGAGAGCTGATACACGAGGATCGCCACGCAGCCGGTGGCGACAATCGCGATGACCGGCGTTAGAAACCAGCAGGTGACCACCCAAACGGCGCGGCCCAATTTCAGGTCCGCGTCGCCGCGGGAGAACACCCGGTCGGACATGCCCGTTCCTAGCACGGCCGCGAAAGCGACGTAGGTGGTCGAGACGGGCAATCCCAAGCCCGACGCAAACGCGATAACGCTCGCGCTGACGCCCGTGATAACCGACGCACGCAACGTGTCGTAGTGGATCTTCTTGCCGGTCTCGCTCAGGGCGACCTTCGGACCAAGAGGCTCGTGCGGAGTGCCGCGGGTCCGGCACCAATGAGCGAACCGCTGACACCACTCCGGCGCGTAGAGCGACACATGGTCGAACTGGCTTCCCGTGTTGACCGCCGCACGGGTTACACGCTGGGCGTATTTCGTGAGCATTCCCGACGCCATCAACAGGCCGCAGACGAACAGGGCCCAGGGCGGAATCGGTATTTCCGTCCCCAGGTTGGCCAAATCAGTCGGCGCGCCGCCATGACGCCACAAGGTGAAACTCGAAAGTCCGGGTGAGGCCGCGTTGGCCAAGTCGTTCTGACCGAAGGCGAACGCCATGCAGATCATGCCGAGAATAGCTGTGACCGAAAACAGGTACTTGTATCCCCGTTGGTGAGTCGAGACGAGAATCAGGTGTACGAAAAGTGTGTAGATTCCCCAAATCGCCAGCAGAACAACCCAGTCTCCGTATACCTTGAAGATGGATTCTCGT
>DOEZ01000107.1 GCA_003532715.1 Planctomycetaceae bacterium | reverse complement strand
GAGCGTGGCCTTGATGGCCATGGCCATCGACTCGCTCGGCTATCAGGCGGTGAGCATGACCGGCGGCCAGATGGGGATCGTGACCGACAGTTCGCACACGAAAGCCCGAATTCGCTCGATCTCGACCGACCGGATCAAGGAGGCGCTGGCGGAAGGCAAGATCGTCATCGCGGCCGGTTTTCAGGGCGTAAACGAGCGTTCCNNTGCGAGATCTACACCGACGTCGACGGCGTCTACACGACCGACCCGTGGCTCTTGCCCGAGGCTCGCCGCGTCAGTCGAATCAGCTACGACGAAATGCTCGAACTGGCCAGTGCCGGCGCGGGAGTCATGCACAATCGGTCGATTGAGTTCGCCAAGAAGTTCTCCGTTCCGGTCCACGTCCGAAGCAGCCTGACGGACAGTCCGGGCACGATGATCGGGGCGGAGCCGGAGTCGCCCGGCGAACCTGTCTGCGGCGTCGCGCTGACCAAGAGCCAGGCGCGCATCACGCTGACCGGCGTTCCCGACCGTCCCGGCGCGGCGTTAACCCTGTTTTCAACGATTGCGGCCAGAAACGTGGCGATGGACATGATAGTGCAGAACGTAGGCGAAGAAGGGCGAGCCGATATTTCGCTGACGTTCGCGCGCGAAGACTTGCCTTCGGCGCTAGGTGCCGTCGAGGAGGCCGCCGCCCGACTCGGTGCGGTCGCCTACACCCATGACGACGACGTTTCGTGTCTATCGATCGTCGGACTCGGCATGGCCCAGCAGGCAGGCGTGGCCAACAAGATGTTCCGCGCGTTGGCCGAGGCCAAGATCAATATCCTCATGATCACGACCAGTCTCATCAAAACCTCGGTCCTCGTCTCGCGCGAGTCGGGCGTGGAAGCCTTGCAGCACGTCCACCGCGTGTTCGCGCTCGAGCGAGAGCCGGAAACCCCGGCTGAACGGAGCGACGAGGAAAGGACCAAGACGAACAACACCGCGGCCATCCTTGCCAAGCTCCAAAGCATGGAAGGATTGATCGTCGAGTCCATCGTGCTCGATGAATCGCAATCACGGGTCACGCTCCATGCCGTCCCGCACACGCCCGGTCTGGCCGCCGACGTCTTCGACGAAATCGCCGACTCCGGAATCGTGGTCGATATGATCGTTCAGAGTTACTCGGGCGCGGGCACCGCCGACATGAGCTTCACGTGTCCGCGAGAATACTACGACAAGGCGATCGAAACGGCCATGCGTTTGTCGAAGCGTTTCGACTGCGCGCCGCCGACGAGTTCGCCCCAGATCGCGCAGTTGGCCGTCTACGGCATCGGACTGCGGAGCCATACCGAGGTGGCCAGTCGCATGGTCGAGTCGCTCGGGGCGGCCGGAATCAACGTCGAGATGATCAATACGAGCGAAGTATGCGTCAGCGTAGTCGTCGAAGCACGGCAGGGCGTTCGAGGGCTTGCCGCCCTGAAAGAGGCCTTCCAGGACGTCATGGTCTAGCGTCTTCCAGTTCACGAGTTACGTTGTGAAAACTCCAAAACCGAGCCCCGACCGTGAGGGAGGGGGCCCGTCACGTAAATGACAAACTGGAAGCGGCATGGGGAAGCCGGCGAGACGAACCGTTTCGAGGGGGTGACCCCTGTTGGCGGTCCCCCACGACCGGGTATAATGCCTTCTTTGAATCAAATTCTCGCGTTCGCGCGCCCGTGGTCGTGCCGAAATTGGTATACTATCGGTCGACGGTTTGTCTCCGACTTCTCTCCCTTTCGAGGACCTGGCCATGCCGGTGCCGATGGAACTTTCGCGGATCATCATCAGCGAAATCAACGATCAACAGGTGATTTATCTTAAGGAAATCGACGGCACTCGCACTTTTCCGATCTTGATCGGAATCTTCGAGGCAACCAGCATCGACCGCCGGGTGAAGCGATTCCGTCCCCCGCGACCGCTCACGCACGACCTGCTGGTCAACACGGTCGAAATGTTGAGGGGCGAGTTTCAGGACGTCGTGATTAACGAGCTTCGCGATCACACGTATTTCGCCAAGCTCCGTATCCGCCACGACGGCGAACTCGTCGAAATCGACGCGCGTCCGTCCGACGCCATCGCCGTGGCCGTCACCTGCGATCCGGCCCTGCCGATCTATGTCGCGGAAGAAGTGCTCGAAGACGTCTTGGGCGGCGGACAAGTCGATGAATAGCCGATCGGCTTTCAGTTCTCGTCCGATTGTCGGCCGAACCAGCGCTGGTGAAACTGCAAACCGCGAACGCCCGCGTACCGATACAGGTCGCGGATGTTGTGCTTGACGCCGCCGACCAGTTCGTACTCGTGCGGCAGCTTCAACTCGTCGAAGCGGTTTTGCGCGACGTGGGCCCCTTCGAGCGAGAAATCCTCGGTCCCGATCACCAGGCGAATGCCGACCACTCCCCGGAGCTTGTCGGCGTTTTGTTCGATCAGGTAGTAGCTGTTGTTCCGCCGCCAATGGTCGAGGTCGTCGCCCATCATCGCGATGCGGGTTCGCATCTTGCGCCGTCGGTTGCCCGGCGAACGAATGTCGTCGGTCGTCGGCATGGTCTCCATCGGCTGCATTCCGCCCGCGCCGTACACAAGGACGCTGGAAAACGTGTCGGGATACTTGACAGCCAGACGCAACGCGCCCCCGCCGCCCATCGAAAAACCTTGAATCGCGCGGCCGCTCCGGTCGGCCAAGGTGCGATACGTGGCGTCGATGTGCGGAATGAGCTCGCCGACGATCATCGTTTCCGCCTTGATCGTTCCATCGACCGAGTCGTGGTACCCCGTCTCGCTTCCGCCGTTGACGAAAACCACGAGCATCGGCTCGACCTCACCCGCGTCGATCGCGCGACGCACGGACTCCGCCAAGCCGACGTTGCGTGATTCGTTCCCACCGCTGCCGTGCAGATAATAGACCGTCGGAAAGCGCCGGTCGGGCTCCTTATCGTAGGCGTCGGGCAGGTAGATGTTATAGCCCACCTCGGCGCCGACGGCCTTCGAGGAAAACGTCGCGTGACGAACCCCCGCCGGCGGATCGATCGGCGGATTGACCCAAGTGATCCGCAGCACTTCGGCCGCCGTGGGAGCCGCGTGCGCCATTGCTGGGCCCACCACGAAAACGGTCAACACGATCGCGAAAAACGCGATTCTCGCGGAGGAGTCTCTGCCAATCATGTCGATCACCCACCAGGTTCTAGAACTCGATCTTATAACGTTGCGTCATGAGCCGCCGAATCTGGGCGGTCATGTCGTCCAGTTGGTTGAACGAAGTGATTCCGGCGGAGACCGCGGTCGCCGTTTCCTGTTTTCGCGCTTCGCGACGCGGGTTGTAGCGGTCATAGCCGTACCCGTAGCCATAGCCGCCCCATACTTCGTAATACGTATCGGCCGACGCCGTGCCCGCTTTGACGCCGGCGCCTCGGTACTGGTTGCTGATGTTCCGCAGCCCGTGCGACACCTCGCCGCTGTAGTCGAGCAAATCCTCGTCGACATTCAGAAGCGGCAGCTTGTCGATCTTGCGGGCGGAACGATCCAGCCACATGCCGTATTCCCCGGGAGTCTTGTCGTCGCGGTTTCGTCGCCGCGGTCCCACGTCGTCCAGTATCTGGCTGACGGCCTTGAAATGCTTGATCGACGCTTGGGCTACGGCTTGCGTTTCGCCCGGGCTCGCCGGCTCGTTCGGCTGAAACGTCGTCGGACTCTCCAACGGCGGCAGCGGCGGCTCGGCTAGGCTCAATATGTGCCGCAGTCCTCGCGTCGAGAACACCCCTCCGAGAAACACGGTGTTTCCCTTGACGTCGACGCTCCAGTCGGCAAGCTCGTCGATCATGGCGCCTTGGTTGGCGAGTATCTCCAGAATCAACTCCTTGGCCACCGGCGCCAACACGGCTGCGTCTTGGCCAAAGTCGATGCGGAGCTTCGCGTGAGGCTTGTCCAAGACTCGCACGCCAAGGGTCGCTCCTCGAACACTCGTCAGCACGCGGCTCAACTCATCGATGTCGATGTTCTTGCCGGCGATCGCCTTCGATTTGGTCAAGAACGCCCGGGATGCGGCAACGCCGACCACGTTCGACAAA
>DOEZ01000115.1 GCA_003532715.1 Planctomycetaceae bacterium | reverse complement strand
ATTCGAGATGTCCAGTTGGCTTCCGACGGTGGTGCCAATCAGTAGGTTGCCGGCCGCCGCATCGACGTCCAGCACGGGGCTGTACGTGCCGCCATTGATCGCGGCGTCCGCGCCGGCGATAGGCAAGCCGTTATCCCAGTTTCCAACCGTGCCCCAGTTGGCATCGATCGTGCCGGTCCAGTTGGTCGCCGCCGCGGCGGAACCCGGGTGGCCGAGCAGTGCCGCGCCGAGCAGGCAAACGGCGATCGTGAGCAAATACTTCGAACGAGGCATAAGTAACTCCTACAGTAAAACGGACTCAAGTGGTGACGGTTTCAACGATGTGCTATATTAAGCCTCTTCTCCGTGCCGGTTCCTTTATTTGCTGGAGTTTCAGCGGCCTCCATGTCGGCAGGCGCGTCGCCGCCGGGCCAACAGGCCCACGACGCCCGCGAGCAACATGGCCAGCGAGCCGGGCTCGGGCACTCCCGCCGCCTCGGTGGCGCCGCTAAGGCCCCAATGGGCGGCCAAAATCGCCGCATCGCGCGCGTCGACGACGTTGTTGCCGTCGAAGTCTCCCATTTGCCACCAGGTGAGGCCGGGATCCTTCGTGTCCGTTCCCCAGTACTGTGCCAATCGTTTCGCGTCGGCCTCATCGACCATATTGTCGCCCGTGGCGTCGCCGGGAATCGGGTCGCCGCCGATGATCGACAAGGTTCCGTCGACATAAAGGTTTGACTGGTCCCACGACAGGGAACCCGGCAAGACCGGCAGATTAACCGTGGCAAATGTGCCGATCAAGGTTTCCCAGTCGAGGATGTCGAAGATCTGACCCGACGCAAACCCTTCGCTCAGCGCCGTCACGTCCAGAGTTCCGGCCAAAGTTATCGCGCCGGCAGCCAGGCTGTCGCACAGTGCATTGGTCGGATCCAACTCGATCCCAAGCGTACTGCTGCTGCTCTGCATATAGTCCGTATACGCGGACGGCGTCAATGCGCTACTGTCGTACACCTCCATCTCAGCGAAGAAGAGGTAGCCGGTTCCGACGAGGTTCATTCCATCGATCTGGACTTCCACGTAGCGGCCTTCCACCGCCTCGGGAACCGAGATCGACAGCACTTCGGCGGCGTCGAGATACTCGGACGTGTCGGTGATGAACTTGTCCTGCCACAGCACGGTGACGCCGTCGTCATCCAGCACCCGGACGAAGAAGTTCGAGAAATGCTGGTTGTAGCCATCGGATCGGGCGGCAATCAGGATGTCATTAATGGGGACCGTGGTGGCATCGCCCGTCAGATCGACGCGCCACCAGGAGTTCGCTTCGTTGAGGGTGTGAATCATATTGGCGTAGTTCCCATCGACGCCGTTCGACGAGGGCCAGGCCGAAGTGTAGTAGCTGGATTGCGTGGCCGTCTTGCCCAGGGCCATGTTGACGGGATCTCCGCCGGCGTCGCCGAACACGAGCGTCTCGATCGCGCCGGGCCCGCCGACATTCAGCGTGGCGCCGTTGTTGGCCAGATCCATGTCCGCCACCGCCGACACGTTGAGCGTTCCGCCCGTCAGGTTATACGTGCCCGTGCCGGGCCCCTTCATGAGCGTGCCGACGGTCAACGTGCCGCCGGTTTGGGTCAGCACGCCCGTGGTCGCCTCGTTCGCGGCCAGTCTCAAGTGCCCCGCGAGATTGATTTGGCCGTCGTCGCTCAAGTTGATGGCGCTGTCCGAGCCGGCTGTGTTTCCGAAGCCTTCGTAAGAAAGTCCCATCTCGAGGGCGTTGGTGTTCACCACGCCCGTTCCGTTGACATTGAGCGTGCCATTTCCGCCCCACGTCCCGATAATGCCGTGATAAGGGCCGCCGTTGAAGACGCCCCCGCTGATTGACATCGTGGCTCCCGCGCCCGGGTACGCGCTCACCAATTTACCAATATAGTTGTCGCCGACGTAGAACACGTTAGCATTTACGACGCCGCCCGTCTGCGTGAAGGTCCCGAAGCCCTGTTCGCCCACCACCATTTGCCCGGTGACATCGAGTGTTCCACCACTCAGGTTATACGCACCCGCACCGGTGGCCTCGAACACCGTGCTTCCGAGCCAGAGCTCGACGCAGCTCAACGTGCCGTTGGACTGAGTGATGGTGCTCGTGGTCCCGGTCGCCTCGCCAACATACACGTTTCCAACGACAGCAAGGGTGACGTCGCTCGCAATTGTCAATCCGATGCCCTCGCTTTCGAGGCCGTTGACGCCGATGGCGACGCTCAGCGCCGAGCCGTTCGCGTTGAGTACGGGATCGTTGCCAACGGTGAAGCCGGGGTTGATAATCACGTCAGTCGTATCGTTCGGCAGCCCACCTTCCCAATTGGTCGGCTCACTCCAATGCGAGCTGATTGCGCCCGACCACAAGGTTGTCGTCTGCGCCGACGCGATACCGACGAGGCTCGCCAATGCCAAGCCCGCGGCAAAGGCAATCACGAGAAGATACATCGAGCGAAACATAGGTTTCTCCTTGGAACAACAAAAAAGTTCATCGCCGTGACCCGCGAAAACGGTTACACCCTTTTCAAACGTTGACATACCGCGAACCCACGAACAGACAATCCGACTCATCGATGGCGTGGAAAAGAGCCACGACGAGACAGTCGCGTGATCGGTGTTACGGTTAAGGATTCAACGGCACGAGCAGTATCTCGGCCGCGAAAGTATGGAGGACCGCCCACTCCATGCCTCCAAAGAGCTGGAGACGGAAGAGGCAAAAGAACTCCCAAAGCAGGGCGCTGTGGCGGTCTTTTATGTAGAACGACTCTACATCTGACACCCAATCTACTCGGCCTGCTTCGCGTTGTCAAGACTTTGGTCGTTTTTTTTCTGGCTTTTTTTGTGCGATCCCCGTGCCCGGGGCGGCAGTGTGACGGATTCATCCGCTCTATCCACCCAGCGATGCGACTTGGTAGACTGGATAGGTCCTCCTCGAACTGGAAGCTACCTTATGTCTCGATGCCCGCGAATCGCGATGCTGATCGAATCGTCCCGCTCCTACGGGCGCGAACTGGAGCGCGGCATCGCCGCCTATGTGCGCGAACATGGCCCGTGGACCGTCTTCCAACACGAACGACGTTTGTACGACGCGGTACCGGCATGGTTGAAACACTGGGATGGCGACGGCATCATCGCGCGAATCGGCAGCGCCCGGATCGCCGAGGAGATTCGCAAGAAACGAATGCCGACCGTCGACCTGCTCGGACTGCACGCGGTTCCCGGCGTCCCCGCCGTCATGACCGATCATGAGGCGGTCGCTCGCGCGGCCGCCGAACATCTCATGGAACGAGGACTCAAGCATTTCGCGTACTGCGGGCAATCGAGCGTCTTCTTTTCCGAGAGACGCCACGAATTCTTTTCCGAGTGTTTGCGCGATCGCGGCTATCCGGCTCCCCACGTCTATGTGGACCCCGCGCGACGCAAGGCCGACGAGTCGTACGCCGAGGTTCAATCGCTCCCCAGCGCCGAATCGATGGCGTCCTGGATAGCATCGTTGCCGAAGCCGGTCGGACTCATGGCCTGCAACGACCTTCGAGCACAGCAGGTCTTGACTGTCTGCGGCCAGTACGGTTTTGCCGTCCCCGACGAGGTCGCGGTGATCGGCGTGGACAACGATGACGTGCTCTGCGAGCTATGCGATCCGCCCTTGTCGAGCGTGGCAAAGAATGCCCGCCGAGTTGGCTTCGAGGCGGCCGCCATGCTCGCCCGAATGCTCAAGGGCGTGCGTCCGCCACGGAAGCGCACTCTGATCGTCCCGCTGGGAGTCGTCAGTCGGCGATCCACCGACGTTTTGGCGGTCGACGACGCGGATCTTGCCGCGGCGCTCCGCTTCATACGCGACCATGCCTGCGACGGCATCGATATCGACGACGTCATCGGGCACGTGCATGTCTCGCGCAGCACGCTGAAACGTCGGTTCTCGCAATTGCTGCGCCGTTCGCCCAGCGAGGAGATTCGCCGTGTACGAGTCGTTCGCGTCAAGGAGCTGCTTACGACCACCCCCCATCCCTTGGCCAAGGTCGCCGCGATTGCCGGATTCGATCATGTCGAATCGATGTGCAAGCTTTTCAAGAAGGCCACCGGCCGCACGCCCGGCGAATTTCGTGCGGAGTGGCGAGCGTAGGTTAACCGACGAAATCCGAGGCCGCGGAAAGAAGCCCCCAGGTCTTGGGGCCTTTGTGTCGGATGCCTTGGTAGGGTCGGATTGACCATCTTACCCAGTGCATGTCGTCATCTTTACAGAGATATTTACAAAACGCTTTCTTTACGATTTGCGAGCGTTTCACATTCTCCTAAGTTCTTGTAATTTAACGACTTATAAAGTGGAGCGGAAGGGAGTCGAACCCTCGACCTCTGCATTGCGAACGCAGCGC
>DOEZ01000757.1 GCA_003532715.1 Planctomycetaceae bacterium | reverse complement strand
GCTGGTTGCAGGACACACGCGACTGGTATGCCGTCCACCGCGGAAGCTGCAACGTGTTGATGGCCGACGGCAGCGTCAAGACGTTCGTCGACCAGGACAAGGATTTCTTCCTGAATCCCGGATTCCCGATTCCTTCAAATCTGACGCCGGACCAGTACGACGCCATCGGCTATCGTAGCGACGTCGTCGAGATGCATCCATCGCGCTGCTTCAACGGGCTGTTCCTCGTTGGTTCGCGCAAGCCGGTTCCGCTGGAAACCAGCTTCTAGGGTCGATCGACTCCTTTCCGCCGCCCCCGTGTTGCACCACTCTCGCCGATCACTCAACACGTCACGCGGGGGCGGCGGATCTCTAGACGCGTCCCAATACGTATCTTTTTCGGAAACAACGGTAGATGGGGCGATTGCAGCAGGTTCTGCCCTAGGACTCGCGATTCTCCGACAAGCCTTGCTGCAATCGCCCCGTCCTACCTGATACGCCGCTCTTCGCAACAGAAACCAAGAAGCGTGGCCGTCGGCGCTTCGCTGGTGCTTATTCCAAGAACACACTCCATAGAACACCACTGGCAGAATGCCAGTGGCACCCGCAAGAGTCAAGAAATGGCGAAACAAGAGAGTGAAGAAACTGGGAAAGTGACGGGCGCGAGGTTCCAACCGACAAATATCCTTCGGCACGGCCTCGCCTCGTTCCCACTTGTCGCGGCGATTCTGGTCGCCGCGTCATGCACGGGGCCGCATGGGTCGAACAACGAGCCTGTGGTGCCCTCCGAACGGGAAGAAACCCACGTCTTGACCGCAGTCCCTCGGGTTGAAGTCGATCCGTCGGAGCACGATTTCGGGGTGATCGACCCGGGGGACGCTTGCGAGTGGACGTTTCATCTCCGCAACGCGGGTGGATCGTCGCTCGAGATTACCAAGGGAAAAGAATCGTGTAAGTGCGTGCTCGATTCGATCCCCCTTCGCGTTCTCGAGCCGGGGCAAAGCGTCCCGATCCGCATGACAGTACGGCTGCGGGGGCGCGAGGGGGAATTTGTCGACTCGGTGGCCATTCGCACGAACGATCCCGACAAACCGACTGTCGATCTCGTGCTTCGCGGGACCGTTCGTCGCTACTTGGCGGCCGATCCCGACACACTGGCGTGGCAGAATCTGCGTCGCGACAAGCCGATCACGGCCGAGGTGTTGGTCTACTCCCAGGTTTGGGACGAGTTCACGATCGAGCGAGTCGATTCGTCCTCGCGGGCCGTGACCCATCGTGTTCGACCCGCGCCCGCCGAGCGCCTGGCCGCGGCCGGCGCCCGCGCCGGCTACCTGGCGGAGGTCACGCTTGCGCCGCGCGATCTGCCGCCCGGCGACGCCCGGCTTGGCGAGGCACTGCAATGGGTGGCAAGTCCAACGGCAAAGCCCAACGAACCCCGCTCGCTCCGGCTGCCGATTCAGGGGACGTTCACGACGACCATCAGTGTTTCGGGGGCCGGCATGACGCCCGAGCATACGCTGTGCATGGGCCGGGTGGCGAGGGGCGAGGGGGCACATCGCCGCCTGATCATGAAGGTTCACGATCGGCATCGCGACTTGTCCGTGAAGCAGATTGAATCGCACCCCGAATACCTCCGGATCAAGGTTTCGCCTCTTTCGGCGGAGGTCGGAGCGCGTGGATTGTACCGAATCGACGTCGATGTGCCGGCCGAGGCGCCGGTGGCGAACTACACGCAGGCCGACCCCGCCTGGTTTCGGATCGTGACCGACCATCCGAATGTGCCCGAGGTGCGGGTTCCGGTGGAATTCGCGGTGTTGGGTCGGTAGCCGTTGAACCGCCGCGGTCCGGAGGAGTCGGAATCCGAGTCGTGGCCATGGCAAGGCGAGCAATTCAATGCGAACACACGACAAAAGGAAATCGTCAACGGCCGCCAGTAGCGCGCCGGAGGACGCCAGGCATCCGGTCTTCCTGCCCGAGGGCTATCTGGTCAGCGCGATGGATATTTCAAAGAGCGAGAATGCGGAGCCGACCAGCGGGCGCGATGAGTCCGAATCGGGCGGCTCGCGCGTCGCGGTGGTGCGGTGTCATTCGTGCAATCAGCTCAACACATCCACGCAGAAGTTCTGCACCCACTGCGGCCAGCTTCTTTGGGAGCCGTGCGTCGTGTGCGCAACGTGCGGGCCGGTTGGCCAAGTCTATTGCGGGTCGTGCGGAACGCATCTGGACACGGCCCGACAGAAAAAGGCCGACGAATTCGAGCGTCGGATCAAAGACGCGAAGCGGTTGTGGGCGGAAGCGAAGATCGACGCGGCCACCGATACGTTGGAGTCGATCATCGACGTTCCTTACTCGTGCGTGGCAAAGGAGGTACAACAAGCGAAAGCGCTCTTGCGGCAGTATCGAGAGCAACGGAAAACGCTGCAAGCGAAGGTCGCCAGCGCCGAGGCGACGGCCCAGAAGTGGCTTTCCGAGGCGGAGTATCAAGCCGCCGTCCGTCTGCTGCGGTCGGTGCCCGAGCCGGTTCGCTCGCCGGCGATCGGCGAAATGCTCGCCAAGGCCGAGGCGAACCTCGCGGAAATCACGCAGCTCGAGGTGGAGGTGGGCGAGGCGATGAAATCTCGCATCACGCTCGAACTTCCCGCGAAAATCAACCGGCTGATGGAATTGCAGCCCGGCAGCGATAAGGCGAGCGAGTGGGCAAAACAGTTGCGCGAGCAGTTCTTGCGCGCCGCCATGGCCCGAGCAGGCCGATTTGAGTACGACAAGGCCGAGAAGTTGCTGCAAGCGGTCCCAGTGTGCGAGCAGGATGCGCAGGTCGAGAAACTCGCTGCGCGGACGTCGATTCTGGCCGATCTCGATTGGGCCGTCCGCAAGGCGCCGTTCGCCGACGCCGAACTTGGGACGCTGGCCGAGTTGTTGCGCAAGTGGGTTCCGAACCACCCCGAGGCGGAAACTTGGATTGCGTCGTTGGCCCAGCGCGAGGCGGCCCGCGCCAAGGATCCACGGCGCGGGCTTCCACGGTGGGCCGAGCGTCCCGCGACGCCTCGGCTGGGCCACGCCATCGACGCGCCGACGGGCTTCGAGCGACTCGCGGTCAGCGATTCGTGCGTTGAGCTTCTATGCCGCAAGGGCGCTGGGCGGTTCTATGCGGCATGTGGGCTGGCTCTACAAGGTTTGCGGCGAGGCGCGGTCGGTCTGAACCTCGTACCGGCCGGCCGCGGCAGCCTGCTGTCGCGGATGTCGCGGCTTCGAATCGGTGGCTCATCGCCGCGCGCGGCATGGGGACTCGATCTGGGCGCGACCAGCCTCAAGGCAGTCAAACTGGTCGTCGATGGCGCGTCGGACGCCATTCGTGTGGAGTCGTGCCATCTGGCGGACTATCCCAAGAGTCTTGATGAAGCGGTCGATGCCAAGCAGCGGAAATCGATAATCGCCGAGGCGCTCGCGACCTTCCACGCCGAAAACCCGATTAAGGACGAGTGCATCTGCGCTGCCGTGCCGGGTCGTCACACGTTCTGTCGCGGCGTCGCAATGCCGGTAACGAATCAGAAAAAGCGCGCGGCGGCGATGGACTACGAGGCTCAGAATGCGTTTCCCTTTCCGCTTGGCGACGTCGTCTGGGGCTATCAAACGCTCCGACAAATCCCATTGGAAGGCAACGATTCAAAACGCAGTGACCAGATCCTGCTTGTCGCCGCCAAGCGATCCTTTGCCGAAGACTTTCTTGCGACGTTCGAGCAGGCGGGGCTGCCCGTCGATGTTTTTCAGAGCGACTCGATCGCGATTCTGAATCACCTCTCGTACGAGGGGCACATTCGGGCCGAGACGTCACCCAACGCGGCGTCGCCGGGCGGAGCGTCCGATGCCATCGTGATTGTCGATTTGGGCGGCGACGCGACCAACTTATTCGTCCTTTCGGACCACGGCATGTGGTTTCACAGCACGGGCCTGGGTTCGGAGAAGATCACGCGATCGTTGGCGCGGCATTTCGACGTGACGTTGGCCGAGGCCGAACGGCTGAAACGGTCGCCCGCCGCCGCTCGGAACCTGCGAAAGTGGAACGAAGCGACCCAGCCAGTGTTCGAGGACATTGAACAGGAGATCGTCCGGTCGCTTGGCATGTTCGCGAAAGCGTGTCCGAAAGCTCGCGTTGAGCGGATTCTTGCCGTCGGCGGAGGCTTTCGGACGCATGGGTTGCTGCGGTATCTGTATCATGGACGATAGAAGTCGCCCGGGGGCGGGGTTTTTTGGCAATTGCTCGCTGGTCGTCGCGTCAGGCGACATCTTTCCTGTCCTGCCTATTTCGCCTCGTTGTTTCACGGAACCACTGGCGTACAGGGCCCTCGTGCCGTAATATGAGTGCGGTGCGAGTGTTGGCGGCCGGGCTGTTCCGGCCTTTCCGGAGGGATTGAAGACAGGAGACTATCACAAATGGCCAAGCGAACCTGGGTGCTCCTCGATGTCGAGGACGATCAATATGTCGATTCCATGCAACTGACCTCCGACGACGCCGACGGCGTGCCCGAGGGGTTGAGCATCGTCAAGCGTCGGCTGCAAGGCGGCCTTCGCGACGGCGTGGACGTGATCGAAGTGGACAATGGAGCGTTCCGTTTCGTGGTCATTCCCACTCGCGGCATGGGAATTTGGCGCGCGTCGTTGGGCCCAGTGCGACTCGGCTGGCGTTCGCCCGTTCAGGGACCGGTTCACCCGGCGATGGTCAATCTTCAGTCGCCCAACGGTCTGGGCTGGTTGAACGGCTTCGACGAATTCGTGGCTCGGTGCGGGCTGGAGAACAACGGATCGCCCGTGTTCGACGAGAACGGGGTCTTGCAGTACCCTCTGCATGGGCGGATTCAGAATACGCCGGCCAACAGGGTCGAAGTCTCGATCGACGATGGGACCGGCGAGATCACGATCAGCGGCACGGTCGACGAGGGACGGCTCTACGGCGACAAGCTGCGTCTGACCGTCACCTACATGACGAAGCCGGGTGAACCGGGAGTGCGTTTCGTCGACACGGTCACGAATCTCTCGACGCGGCCGGTCGGAACCCAGTTGCTCTATCACATCAACGTCGGCCTGCCGTTGGTCGATCCAGGCTCGAAGTTCGTCGCGCCCGTCTCGAAACTCGCGCCGCGTTCGGCCAACGAATGGGAGAGCGTCGAGACGTGGGACACCTACGGTCCCGAGACGCCGGATGCTGAAGGCGTGTGTTTCTTTGCCGATTTGCTTTCGGACAAGGATGGCCAAACCCGGGCGCTGTTGCACAATGCGGCCGGCACGCAAGGCGTGAGCGTCTTGTATAATACGAGGCAATACCCGTGCTTCACGCTCTGGAAGAACGTGCAACCGGCCGCCGACGGCTACGTCACCGGGATCGAGCCGGCCACGAACTATCCGAATGAGCGACCGTTCGAGGAACAGCGAGGCCGAGTCGTCGTGCTCCAGCCGGGCGAATCGCGCGCCCGCCAACTGGCCATCGAGGCGCACCCCGACGCCAAATCGGTCGCCGCCGCCAAGGAGCACGTCGCCAAGCTCCGGGCCGGCCGCGAGCCCGAGATTCTGGCCGATCCGGTTTCTGAATGGTCGATGTAGCCCGATCGTCCAAGCCTCGCCATCCTGCATCCGGTAAATGAGGTATAATAGCGTTGCTGGTCCCGTCCGATAGACAGGAGCGAACCGATGCTCGACGAGTTTTACGTGGACAACTACAAGTCACTGGTCAATGTGACCTTCTGCCCGAAACAGCAGAACTTGCTGCTGGGAACGAACAATGCCGGCAAGACGAACCTGTGCCAGGCAATGAAGTTTCTCTCGGCGACCGCTTCCTGGTCGCTCGACGACTGTGCCGATCGGGTTGCCGGTCTGCGGTTTGCCATTGCAAACCATCACTTCGACAAACCCACGGTTGACTTCCGCGTGCGAGCAACGATTCCGTTCGCGGGCGAGGAGTTGACCTTTCGTTATTCCTTGACGATCGGCATCAAGAAGAACAATCTGATGGCGCCCTCTCTGGAAGTGGACGAGGAGTCGCTTCGGGTTTCGGGGGGCGGCTTTCCGGATGCCATGCTGCTGGCGAATACAGCCGAATCGGTTCGGCTTCTGCACGAGGTGGACTACCTCGCGGGTAGATCGAACTTCGTGACGACCACGGCCCCTCGCAATGCAACCATGCTGAGTCGCCTCTACGATCTACAGACCAACGAAAGAGCGAATCTCTTCAAGAA
>DOEZ01000288.1 GCA_003532715.1 Planctomycetaceae bacterium | reverse complement strand
GGTTGACGTATGCCGAGTGAGTGGTGAAATCAGACTCCCAGGTTTTTTCCGGCGGAACGGACCTACTGAAGAGGTCCCGTTTGTCGAGGGCTTCCTGATCGAGTCCTTCCGGGTTTCCGAACTCGTTTGGCGGACGGTGGTCTTATGGCGAAAACGAGGGTATAATCATCGGCTGCAACTCCACCTTCCCGCAGTTCCAACTCAGGAGCATCCAAGATGAATCGCCGCGAGTTCCTCGAAGAGTCGAAGAAGGGCACGATTACGGTGGCCGCCGGCTTGGCCGGATTGCACGGCGTCGAAACGGCCCGGGCGGCGGAGCAGAGGCAAGTGCCGGCCGACAGAAACGAGGGGGCAATCGAGGAGGGACCGGCGGTGCCGAAATACCGCTCGCTGGTCGGCTACCCCCAGGGGGCGAGGAGACTGCATATCCACCTGACCGAGTTCAAGACAGACCGGGGCGTAAACAAGGACCAGCACACGCATGAGGCCGAGGAGGCAATGTACATTCTCGAAGGCAAGGCCGAATTCACTTTCGACGGCAAAACGCACCGGGTCGGCCCAGGCGACACGGTATTCTTCCCCTCGGGTGTACGGCACGCCGAGCGAAAGTATCTGACCGACACGATGCGATACCTCGTCATCCGCACCGTCGAGCCCGAGGACGAGCCTTGTTGTTGCGGCGAGGATCGGCGGAGAGAAGACGCGTAGGCTGGCAATTTGTCACATCACGCTGGAAGAGAAACGACATGTCCCCAAACGAAAACGCAAGCTGGTCGCCGGAAGTGGCGGATAGTCAAATCAAAGGAGCGTGCTCCATGGCGACGCCACCTCTTGCAAGTCGACGTTTTTTTTTGAAGATCGCTGGATCGAGTGTCGCGATTGCCTCGTTGGGCATCCTTGGCTCGTCCTCCACCCGCGCCGATCAGTCCGACGACGTTCCGTTGTTCCGGTTCGTTCAATGGAACGATCTCCACGTCGACGCAAGGAAGCCTTCGACCTACCTTCTGGCCAATGACAAGGCGGCTTGGCTGATCGACTGGATCAACTCGCCGGATCGAGCATCGCGATACGACTTCGTCGCCGGAATCGGAGATCTTATCCAGGGCGGAAACCTGAAAAGCTTGGCTGCCGACACGGAACACTTCAAACGGATGGTCGAAGGGCTGGCCATTCCGTTGCGGCCGGCCGTGGGAAATCACGAAAACGTCGCGCGCGAGGGCGACCCGATCTATGAGAAGTCGTTTTGTGAAGCGTTCGGGTTGAAGGAAACGAACTACAGTTTTCGCCACAAGGGCGTCCTGTTCGTCATGCTCAACACGAGCGGTGGGCCTCGCACGAAGGGAACCCCCGTTCGCCGCCGCCGTAATGCGTGGTTTCGGGAAGTGCTTGAAGCGTCGCGAGGGACGCCTAAGATCGTCTGTTGCCATGTTCCGCTGCTGCCCGTCCGCGACGAGGCCGTTCTCGCAAAAAGCTTTGGTTATAGCGGCCCGACGGCGGGGGACGACGAGTTGCTCGGTCTGGTCGACGAACATGCCGATTCGATCGCCGCAGTCTTGTCCGGCCATCTTCACCTGACCGGCACGGTGCAACGCAAGGGAGTGCATCACATTGCGATTTCGGGTACGGCCAGCTATCCGTGCGACTTCGCCACTTACGACGTGTTTCCTGACCGGATTCGGGTTCGCATCCGAAGCCTGCCCGATGAACTAGTCACTCCGCAAACGAACCTCCACGGCAAGCCTCGCCACAAGAACGACTACATCGATGCCGCGCATCCGACGCACGATGCGTACATGAAAGGCGTCGCATCGGAGCGAGACTTCGACATGGAATTGCGACCGTCCCTGAAGTAGGTCCCGTAGGTAGGTCCCGCTCGCCGAGCGGGACNNCCTTCCGGCGGAAGGGACCTACTTGCGGGACCTGGCCGAACGGTTGGCCATGCCTTATGTGCCGTCTCCGAGGTCCATTCCGGCGGAATGGACCTACTCGAATCTACTTGCGGCCACCCAGCCACATCATTGCAAAGAAGAAGACGGGCGTAAGAGTGATGCCGAAAAACGTCACGCCAATCATGCCGGCAAAGACGGCCGTTCCGAGCGAGTTGCGCATTTCGGCCCCGGCGCCCGTGCCCACCAGCAGGGGCACCACGCCCAGGATGAACGCGAACGAGGTCATCACGATCGGGCGGAGCCGAAGCCGGGCCGCCTCGACGGCCGCGTCATGGAGCGAGCGTCCGTTCTGATACAATTCGTTGGCGAACTCGACGATCAGAATCGCGTTCTTCGCCGCCAGTCCGACGAGCACCAAGAACCCAATCTGGACGAAGATGTCGATCGGCATCGCGGCGATCATCATGCCCACCACCGCGCACAACAGGCACATGGGCACCACGAGGATGACGGAGAACGGCAACTTCCAGCTTTCGTATTTCGCCGCCAGAACCAGAAACACGAGCATCGTGCCGATCGCGAAGACGTAGATTGCCACGTTACCCGCGCGAATTTGCAGGTACATGATCTCGGTCCACTCGAACGGTACGTTGAGTTTCTCCGCCATGCCACCCACGATGTCGATGACTTGGCCCGAGCTGGTTCCCGGGGCCGGATTGCCGACCACGGGCGCCGACGCGTACATGTTGTAGCGCATGACCATCACCGGCCCGCCGACGCTGTCCGGCCGGCACAGGGTGGCCAGCGGGACCATCTGTCCAAACTTATTGCGGACCTTGAGTTGCGTCAACTCCGTCACGTCGGTTCGGAAATCCGGTTCGGCCAAGACATTTACCTGCCAGGTGCGGCCAAAGTCGTTGAATAGGTTGACGAAGTAGCCACCCATGTAGATCTGGAGCGTGTTGAACACATCTTGCACGGCAACCCCGAGCGACTCGCACTTGGTGCGGTCTATGTCGAGATAGAACTGCGGCGTGTCGGCCCGAAACATGGTAAACGCGCCGATGAATCGCGGATCGGCGTTCACGGCGGCGACCAACTCGTCGGTCTGGCGTTGCAGCGCCATCAGGTCGACGTAGCCCCGCTGTTCGACCTGCAGCTTGAAACCACCGCCGCTGCCGAGCCCCTGAATGGGCGGCGCGCGAAATACCTGAACCTGGGCCTCCTCGATCTCCGCGGCGAATCGCTCGCGAAGCCGCTGGGCAACGACCGCGTCGTACTCCTCGCGCGAGCGACGCTCTTCGAACGGCGCGAGAATGACGAAACACGACCCGAAATTCGACCCGTTGGCGTTCAATAGGAACGACTGCCCGGCGACCGAGAGCGTGTGCGCCACACCGGGAATCGCGGGGTGCGTCTGGGGATCGGACGGATCGCCCAAGGCAATCCGGTCGACCTGTTCCATCACCCGCTTGGTCCGCTCGACCGAGGCCGAGTCGGGCAGTTGGACGTTGACCAGCAGATAGCCTTGGTCCTGCTCGGGGATGAAGGCTGTCGGCGCGTGGCCCATCGTCCAGTACGTCAGCCCGAGCAATCCGCCATAGACGGCCAGCACCAGGGCGCTGACGCGAATCAGCCTCGCGACGCTCCGGCCGTAAAGCTCGGTGAAGAAGTCGAACAGGCGGTTGAATCCCTTGAAGATGGTCGCGAGAAAGCCGTTTACGGGCCTAATAATGACGCGTCCAACGAGACCGCCGAGGATGACGCCCGGCGTCATTAGCACCGGGTACATCCACCAAAAAAGGACAATTCCCTGCTCCTCGCCGGCCGGACTGATTCCCAAGTCGGCGGCAAACAACCGCCGGGCCGCCCAAACGCTGACCAGCGCGCCGGCCACGGCAAATATCCACCAGGGCAGCGCCTCGTGTCGCGGATGGCCGTGCTCGTCGAGTTGTTGCTTGCTGAAAATGGCGACCGCGCGTGACGGCGTGAGCGTCATGGCGTTAATTGCCGAAATGACCATCGCCGACGAAATGACAAGGGCGAATTGCCGGAAGAACTGACCCGTCACGCCGGGCATGAACACACTGGGCAGAAACACCGAGCAGAGAACCAGCGTGATGGCGATAATCGGCCCCGTGATCTCCTGCATCGCCTTGATCGTCGCGCTCTTCGCGTCGAGCCCGAGCGACATCTGCCGCTCGACGTTCTCCAAGACGACGATCGCGTCATCGACGACGATGCCGATCGCCAGAACCATCCCGAAGAGCGTCAGGTTGTTCAGGCTGAACCCCATCGCGGCCATCACCGCGAACGTGCCAATCAGCGAGACGGGCACGTCGATCATCGGCAGAATCATCGCGCGCCAGTCCTGAAGAAAGAAGAGGACGACCAACGCGACGAGTAACACGGCGTCGCGCAACGTCTTGAGCACCTCCTCGACCGACTGCTGGATGAAGGGCGTCGTGTCGTAGACGATGCGATACTCGACTCCGTCGGGAAACGACTCGCTCAGCTCGAGCATTTTGGCCTTGATCTTGTCGGCCACATCCAGTGCGTTCGAGCCGGGCAACTGGAAGACGGCCAGCGCGACCGACGGTTGGCCGTCGAGGCGGCATGTCTGGTCGTACATCTGCGCGCCGAGTTCGACGCGGCCGACGTCGCGAAGTCGAACCACCTGGCTCGACACGCGACCTTGGTCGGCATCGCCCTGGCCCGTCTTGATGATGATATCGGCAAACTGCTCGGGATCGACCAAACGGCCCAGCGTGGTCATGGTGAACTGAAACGCCTGTCCCGGCGGAACCGGCGGGCGGCCGATCGTGCCGGCCGCGACCTGGATGTTCTGTCCCTGAATTGCGGTGATAACGTCGTTGGCGGTCAGCTCGCGCGAGGCCATCTTCCTCGGGTCGAGCCAGACCCTCATGCTGTAATCTCGCTGGCCTAGATACGTCACGTCGCCCACCCCGTTGATTCGCGTGAGTTCGTCCTTGATCTGGATCGTGGCGTAGTTCGAAAGATAGAGGTCGTCGTAGCGGCCGTCGGGCGAGATCAGGTTCACGCAGAGCAAGATGCTTGGCGATTTCTTCTTCGTGTTGACACTCTGAACCTGCACCTCGCGCGGCAATTGCGCCATGGCCAGCGAAACGCGGTTCTGCACAAGCACCTGGGCCATGTTCAGGTCGGTCCCCAGCTCGAACGTCACGGTCAGATTGTACGCGCCGTCGTTCGTGCATTGCGACGACATGTACAGCATCCGCTCGACGCCGTTAACCTGTTGCTCGATCGGCGCGGCCACGCTGTCGGCCACGACCTGGGCGCTGGCGCCAGGATAGCTGGCCGAAACTTGAACCGTCGGGGGCGTGATGTCGGGATACTGGGCGATCGGCAGCATGAACGCCGTCACCCCGCCGGCCAACAAGATGACCAGTGAGACCACCCAGGCGAGAATTGGTCGTTCGATGAAAAACTTCGCAAACATGCGGCGGACTCGTTGACGTGACTTGACGGTGGCTAGTGGGCAGTGGCTAGTGGGCAGTGGCTAGGCCGATAAGAGGTAGGGGACACTGTCACAAGATCAGATTTGAGATTTCAGGTTTCCCGACTAATCCCTAATCCCTAATCCCTA
>DOEZ01000637.1 GCA_003532715.1 Planctomycetaceae bacterium | reverse complement strand
GGGCGACGAGGTAACCCGCGTGACCGAGGCCGGCGCCGAGGAAGCCGACGATGGCGATCGCCATGCCGAGTATCAACGAGAAGAGCATCGAATAGCGTCCCAAGAACCAGGTCAAGGGGAGCACGAGCAGGATGATCGTGAAGGAGTTGATGTTGATCATGATTTCTGGTTTGAGCGCGCCGTCGGCCGTCAGAAGGCGCGATGCGCCGTTGCCCAGCAGAAGGCTGAGCACGCCACCCAAGTCGCGCGAGTCGACCCATTCGTCGATGAAGTTGGGCAGAAGATCCCATAATTGCATGAACATCAACCAGAAGCCCGATATAATCAGCAAAAAACGAAACATCGCCTTGTCTTGCCACAACTGCTTCATGGTCTCGGCGAAGACCCTGACTGGGCTTTGGGCGGCCTTGGTTCTGTCTTTTGCGGGTTCGACGAAGAGGATGAGACAGTAGACGAGGTTGATGACGCTGACGATGGCCGCTCCGTAGAAGACGTTTCCCCAGGTGGGGCTTTGCTCGGTGCCTCGAACCAAGGCGGCGAGGAACGGGGCAACCGCGCCGCCGATATTGACGACCCAGTAGAAAATGCCGAAGCCGAGACTGGAGTTGCCCTCGTTGAGCGTTTTGGCCACCATTCCTTGCACCGGCGGTTTGAACAGCGCCGTGCCGGTGCCGACCAGGCAGGCCGCGGCCATCATCAGGCTGAAGCGGCCCACATGCGAGTCGCCGGCCAGGGCGAGGATGTTGGCCATCAGCGCGTAGCCCAGCGCATTGAGGCTGAAGGCGATTGCGAGGCTCTTGCGATAGCCGTAGGCTTCGGTATACCCGCCCGAGACCATCGGCAAGAGGCATTGAATCAAGGCCCAGACGCCGAAGATGATCCCCTTCTCGGTCATCGACAAATGCAACACCGAGTCGTTCCCGAACATGTACAGAGGCAAGACGGCCCGCACGCCGAAGAAAGCCAGCCGTTCGAACGCCTCGGAGCCGTTGGCGATCCAGAACATTGGCGCCATCTGTAGTATTTGTGCGCCGAGCGGGACCTTGGGCTTGGTTGCCGTTTCTTGGTTCATGGCTTCTCCCGAGGGCCGTGGACTGGGCTGCACGATCGGAGCAAATCGACGTAAGTCAGTACGCCTGGCAGGAATCGAACCTGCGACCTACGGTTTAGGAAACCGNNTCTATCCCCTGAGCTACAGGCGCTCGCGCGTGTCTGCCCTGGTTTTGTCTCGACGTCGTCTGCCCTCGACGTCCCCTCCCCGGCCAAGCGAGATATCCTACCACGAACGGGGCAACGCGAACAGTCCGAGCAACGGGAAAAACGGGAGGGGGTGGATCGCATGTTATACCCCCGAAGCGGGAAGCAGCACCCCAGCAGTCCGAAGCATTCCTTCGGAGGGTTAGTGCGAAAACTGCGTCGCGGTTTCGGATCCCTGCCTATCCACCTATTAACCGGTTCGTGTCCCGCGAATTCTTGCGAATTCATCGCCCGCGAATTCCCGGGACAGCCGGACTGGATTCCCGCCGTGAATCGTGACAGGCCTATCAGGGAACGACGACTTCCCCATCCTCCCGGTTGGCCATGCAACGGTGGACCCGGTTATCGACTTCATACTCGATCATGCGGACCGAACCGTCGCAGAAGACGCACTGGAAGCCGGCGGGGTGGGCGCTTCCGAATCGCCTCTCCTCGCCCGCGAGGCCATCACGGAGTTCGGGATCGCGCGCCGGCGGGTAGTACGCGGTGCGGCACGTGTCGTTTCCGAAACCGACGTAGAGGCTTTCACGGTCACCCTTGCTGATAGGGATGACATAGCCCTCCACGCACAAGCACTTCTCGCCGACCAAATACGTGCAGCTTGTTCCGTCCGTAATGTCGTTCGTGCTGATCTCGCTGCGAAGGAAGACGACGCCCATCAAGTCCGTCGTGTCGGGCCAGATCCAAGAGGGATTGATTCCTTGGGCGTAGGTTCCCGGCACCTTGCCCGACGATCCCTCCTCGTACTCAACGGTCCCCTGGTCGCCCGCATTGGCCGCGTAATCGCCACGCCCCGCCTCCTCGAAATCGAGCGACGAACTATCGATGGTGCAATAGCGGTGCATAGAGGTGTCGGGCAGCGGCTGCGGCCCCCGGCGGCTCGGGCAATTGAATACGGAGATGGCCGTCGCGCACCGTTCGGCGAAAGCCGCCGCGCGGGCCGCACCGCGAGCGCCCTCGCCCAGATTGCGGGTGTTGCGTTGCTCCAACTGGTCCAGGATATTGAATGCCCAACCGCCGGGTTGGTTCCGGTCCGTGCCCAGTTCCGGCTCGCCGAGCCAATATCTTCCCCAGCCGCCCGTCGGGAACCGGTTGAAGCTGCTGTGATGTGATTGGAACGCGACGCCGATCTGCTTGAGATGGTTTTTGCACTGGATTCGCCGCGCCGCCTCGCGCGCCGCCTGCACGGCCGGCAGCAGCAGTGCGATCAGCACGCCGATGATGGCAATGACCACAAGCAATTCGACGAGGGTAAAACCGTGGGTGCGTCTCGTTCTCATGCGTCCTAGCCTGCGAGTAATATTCGTTGCCGCGAAAAATGCCATGGGTGCGTGGCACGGCTACGATCTCAGTCAATAGATCCTGTCGACGCGACCTCGATGGTCTGGCGACACCACGAAGCACGCGCCTCCGCCCGCTGTATCGAAATGCCCCCAGACATTCGGCACAGCGAGCGGTCCCCGAGGGACGCGTGCTTTCTCCTCTACCTTTGCCGGCGAAGTCCCAAGACCAACAACCCAGTCAGCGAAAAGACCAGAAATGCGGGTTCGGGTACGGCCGAGGCCGATTCGGCCGTCGCACTCCAGCCCCAGTTGGCGGCCAGAATCGACGCATCTTCCGCATTGACGGCTCCATCGCCGTTGAAGTCGCCGTCGGTCCATTCCGCGCCGGTAGTGATTCCCCAGTTCTGGGCGAGCGCGCGGGCATCGACCGCGTCGACCGTTCCGTTGCGGTCAGCGTCGCCCGGAATGGCGACTGGCGCCGGGGGCGCTTGCGCAAGGGCCGCGATGGTGTACATCGTCCCTGGCGAGTACGTACCCGAAGCGCCGAAATCGTAGGTGCCGGCGTCCAGGTACGCGCCGAAAGCACTGGAGTATTCGTACCCGGTGTGGGTGGCCA
>DOEZ01000506.1 GCA_003532715.1 Planctomycetaceae bacterium | reverse complement strand
TTTCGAGGCCTGCTCGGCGTTCACTCGCGTTACGGCCTGCGTGTTCGCTGAGTCACCAAGTGACCCGTCTCTTGAAGTGCTTCAGTCCAACTCGTTACCTCCTTGAACCGCTCCAAGTGCTACCGGCTGGAGCAACCAGTCGCCGGGTGGGGTTCGCACCCACTGGAATCAACAAGCCTTTTCACGGCACACTAAATAATTCGGGCTAGCCCATGATTTGGGCCAACTTGGTTCGCGCGCCCGGCCGAGCAACGGCCAGTCGGCCGGGCTACAACCCAAGCACGTCGGCCATCGAGTACATCCCGGCCGGCTTGCCCACCAGGAACTTGGCGGCGGCCAGGGCACCCAGCGCGTAGCAGTCACGGTTCGTGGCGCGAACGGTCAGTTCGACCGTTTCGCCCAACATGCCGAAAACGATCGTGTGCTCGCCCGGATTGTCGCCGACGCGGATGGCGTGATAGCCGATTTCGCCGTGGGGACGCTCGCCGACGCGACCCTCGCGGCCGTGACGCGTTTCGGTCTGCCCCATTTCACCAGCGATGATCTGGCCGAACTTCAGTGCCGTGCCGCTGGGCGAATCGGCCTTGTAGCGATGGTGCCGTTCGAGAATCTCGACGTCCGCGTCCTGACCCTTCAACGCGGCCGCCGCCACCGCCGCTAGTTTCATCGTGAGGTTGACGGCCAGGCTCATGTTCGGCGCCCAGAGAAGCGGGATGGCCTTCGCGGCCTCGCGAATGGCCTCGACTTGCGGCGGTTCAAGTCCCGTCGTTGCCAAAACCAGCGGAACCTTCTTGTCGCGGCAGACGCGGACAACTGCCTCGGCCCCGTCGGGCAGGGAAAAATCAATCACGGCGTCGGCTTCGACCGAAAGTGCGTCGGAAAGAGCGACGTCGAGTGGGCCCACGCCGGCGATCTGGCCCGCGTCTTGACCCAGACGCGCGTGCCCGGGCACGTCGATGGCCGCGACCAGCTTCAGTTGACGGTCCTGCGAAATCAGGGCGACGAGCCGTTGGCCCATGCGGCCGGCGGCTCCGTTGATGGCGACGCGAACGGGGGGCATCGGTGAACTCCGGAAAACGGTCATGAGGTTTGCTCGGACGCAGCGAGGACGGCAACCCACTCGCCGCCGCCCGAGGCCGATCGAGAATCCGAACATTGTCGTGGGCAAGAGGCCGCGCGTCAACTATACAGACGAATCGCCTTCGCGATTTCGTCCACGTTGTTCGACACGGCTACCGCGCGATTGGCGAACGCTGCTCGCCGCACTCCGCGACTTCCCAGCACCTCCTCGAAATGCTTCTGGTCGGTGCTGTGATAGGCGACCGTCGCGCCGGGATCCTTCAACTGATGCCCGGTCAGAATGCAGACCACCCGCTCGTCGGGGGAAATGACACCTTCCTTCACCAACAGCCTGGCGCCGGCCACGCTCGCTGCGCTGGCCGGCTCGCAGCCCATTCCGCCCGCCCCCACTTGGGCTTTCGCGTCCAAGATTTCCTGGTCCGACAAGTGACGCACTACGCCGTCCATCCATTCGAGCGCGCGAAGGCACTTCAATAAATTGACGGGACGATTGATTTCGATCGCGCTGGCGATCGTCGAGGCTCGCAACCCTTCGTCGTCCATCTGCTTGTTGTATGCTTCGACGATCGACATCTGGGGGTGTCCGTGGTTCCAACGCAACCCCCGGTTCTCGTAAAGCTCGAAAAGCGTCTTCGCGCCGGTGGCGTTGATGACAGCCAACCGGGGCATTCGGTCGATCAACCCGAGTTGCTTCAACTCAAAGAAGGCCTTGCCAAACGAACTCGAATTGCCCAGGTTTCCGCCGGGTACAACGATCCAGTCGGGCACTTCCCACCGCAACGCCTCGAGCACGCGGAACATGATCGTCTTCTGGCCTTCGAGCCGGAACGGGTTCACGCTGTTGACCAAATAGATACCCATTTCGCGCGAGATCTGCTGCACGCGCGCCATCGCATCGTCGAAATCGCCGGCAATCTGAAGCGTCAACGCGCCGTAGTCGAGCGCCTGCGACAGTTTGCCTATGGCGATCTTGCCGGAACCGACGAAAATCACCGCCTTCATCAGCCCGGTCACCGAGCAATACAAGGCCAACGACGCGCTCGTATTGCCGGTCGAGGCGCACGCCGCGCGGCTCGCGCCGATCCGTCGCGCGTGGGTGAAGGCGGCCGTCATGCCGTTGTCCTTGAAACTGCCCGAAGGATTCATCCCCTCGTATTGCAGAAACAGACGACCCGGCTTGGTGCCGACGAATCGGCCGACGATGTCCGAGCGATGCAGCAGCGTTTGGCCCTCGCCGACCGTGACGCACTGATCGACCGGCGCGAACGGCAGAAGATCGTGGAAACGCCAGACGCCGCTGAAACACGCCGGATTCGACCGTTCGGCCCACTTCCGTTCGAACGCCGAAAGAGTCGCCGGCGGACTCAGGCGATCCCAGTCATAGAGAACGTCGAGCAAATTCCCGCACTTCGGGCAAGCCGGCAGCATCTCTTCCAGCGAAAACGTGGCCTCGCAATCGGGCATGATGCACTGCTGATAACACATGTCGGCCGGCGTATGCGATGCAAGAGATGAGGAAGGGGTGTCCAGCGATGGTTTCATGGTTGGGATCAACAAGGGATTCGTGGTTTCCAGGGCATCCGAGCCGAGCGAAATCCGGGCGCATGACCACATGCGGCCCACGGCTAATCCGACCGTTCCGGCAGGCCGAATACGAAATTCCGCGGAGCTGGCGGCGAGGCTACGCCCAACACCCCACACGAGAGGGGTACACCACGCGCCGGGCTCAATATCTCACAAAATACGTCGAATCATCTCTCGGGTCCACGATTGAACCACTGGAAACGTCGTATTCAAGCCCGCTGCGCGAACAACTCCACCAAGGTAACTTTAGGCCAGTTCGGTCACCGGATCAAGGCGACTTGCGTGAGCGATGTGTCCTAAAGCGTGAAATATGTTCTGGTTGGAACGCGATGAATTGCGCCTGCCCCCTTGTATCAGCCGGTTTTCATCTCGGCAAACCAACTCTTCGCGAGATACGTATCGTTTGACAGGACGCTTGTCCAAGTTTACAATAACAGTTCTTGGAACCCCCCAACGAGGGTCGCTCGAAGCGGAGCGAGTCGATGTCGCTTGCGGAGAAAAGGGTGATATGAAAAAGGCCGACGTGCAAGTTTATCGCGAGAGATTGATTACCATGAGAGCGCGCCTTCGCGGCGATGTGAACAACATGGCGGACGCGACGTTGCGAAAACGGCGATCCGACGCCAATGGCGACCTCTCGAGCATGCCAATCCACATGGCGGATATGGGGACGGACAATTTCGAGCAAGAATTCACGCTCCAACTCATGCAAAGCGACGGGGACACGCTTGGACAGATCGAGAATGCCCTCGAACGGATTGAAGAAGGAGTCTATGGGGAATGCGAGTCGTGCGGGGTTCGCATCCCCAAAGCCCGACTCAACGCTTTGCCGTATGCGACGACCTGCGTAAAGTGCGCCAGCGAAAGAGACTGACCGCCCAACCAACATTGGAACGCGCAGGCCGTTCGTTCGTGTGCCACCCGATCGAGCGGTCGACAGGCGATTCGACGGCATGCCGCGGTGGGGTGTCTAATGCCAAGTCACCCGTGACACGCACGGCACGCAACTCCGGGTGTCGATTCGTCTCTTGAGGGAACAACCGTCAATAGCAACGAGGAGTGCGCCATGAGGGCGGTTCCCCTCAATCGATACTTGATCTTCTTCTCCATCGCCGCGGTCGGTAGCGGCATGGACCTGGCGACGAAAAACTGGATTTTTGCCAAGTTGGGCAGTCCAAATCCTCGTCAGGCGAACTACTGGTGGATTTGGGACGGTGTAGTCGGGTTTCAGACGAGTCTGAACGAAGGGGCCCTTTTTGGTATCGGACAAGGGCAAGTCTTTCTCTTTGCCTCCCTCTCCTGCCTCGCGCTCGTGGCCCTGCTCGCGTGGCTCTTCGTGGCCGGTGCCGCCCGCGATCTGATCCTCACCGTGGCGCTCGGGTGCGTCACCGCCGGCATCCTCGGCAATCTGTACGACCGCCTCGGAATGCCAAACTTGACCTGGGAATACGCCAATTCGTTCCATGAAGTCGGTGACCCGGTCCATGCCGTCCGCGACTGGATCGTCGTCATGATCGGTTCGTGGCAATGGCCCAACTTCAACATCGCCGATAGCCTCTTGGTGTGCGGGGCAATCCTGTTGGCTTGGCACGCATTCCGAACCGGTGATGGCACTCCAGCCGTAGTCTCCGAACAACCGGCCAAGTAGCTCTTGTCGCGGAAGGCGGCGCAACAGGTAGCGTGGGGCGATTGCAGCACGCCTTGCCGGACAAGCGTGAATTCTACGGGAAAACTTGCTGCATTCGCCCCACCCTTCAATTCGAAGCTCTGCTGGAGTCCGCACCGCGGACCCACCACGTGCAATCTCCGCAACCGTGAATTGACATAGTATTTTTGGCCTGTTAAAATGCGCTCATCGGATATTTCGCAGACCTGGTAGACGCAAAAACGCAGATCCACACGGCGATATCCCGAAACCGCAAGGTAGGGCATAACTCGGGGGAGCGTCTCCGAGCCGTGCCGGTTGCCCAAACCTCCGCATGACGGACGAAGCACGCTTATGTTGCCGAAGAAGACGGGCAAGAATGTTGCGATCGCCTTTCCCCTCGCGGTGCCTCACCTGGCTCTCTTCATGCGCGGCGTCACCGATTATGCGCGGGCCAACGCCAACTGGACGTTCACGGTAAGCCCAACGATCGTCGGCCCTTTTCCCGAAACGTTGGCCATGCCGCTGCGTTGCCTGCGCGATTGGCCCGGCGACGGCGTGATCGGCGTCATTACCAGCGACGAGGAGGCCGAGGAAGCCGCCAACCTAAAAATTCCCGTGGTGAATCTGGCCGCGGCCACCCGTGTCTCGCGCCAACCTCGCGTGACGGTCGATCATCGGGCGATTGGGCAACTGGCGGCCGAGCATCTTCTGGATTGCGGACTCAGACGTTTCGTCTACCTCGGACTCAAGGACGTTTGGTACTCCGAGCTTCGCCGCGGCGGTTTTGAACAGCAAATCTCCGAGGCCGGCGGACAACTGCGGGTCTACGAAACGGCCTTGCGGAGCAACCCCAACAGTTCCTGGCAGTCGGGGCTCGAAGAAATACGCCATTGTCTCGACGACATCGTTCCGCCCGTGGGAATCCTGGCCGTCCACGATTACCGGGCGCGACTGCTCATCGACGAGTGTCTCCGCCTGGGATTCGCCGTGCCCAACGATGTGGCGATCATGGGGGTGGACAACGACGACGTCGTCTGCGAATTCTGTCAACCGCCGCTAAGCAGCGTCTCTCGCAACGGGTATCAGGTGGGCTACGAAGCCGCCTCGCTGCTCGATCGCCTGATGGACGGCCAGAAACTGCCCGACCACGACGTGCTGATTCCGCCCGACGGCGTTGTCAAGCGGAAGTCGACCGACATGGTCGCCGTGCATGACCCCCACGTCGCAACGGCCGTACGGTTCATCCAGGATCATATGGAAGAACCTTTCGGCGTCGAGAGACTCTTGCGGTTGCTGCCCGTCTCGCGGCGGCGATTCGAGAACTTGTTCAAGGAGTGCCTCGGGCGAACGCCGTACGAGTATCTCTGCCACGTTCGGGTGAATCGGGCAAAGGAGATTCTCGGCGGGACCGAAAACCTCGGCATCTCCGAGGTCGCTCGGCGTTGCGGCTTTCCGAACAGTCAGCGTTTCCGCCTCGTGTTCACGCGTTTGGTTGGAAAAACGCCGACCGAATACCGGCGCGACCTGCCGGCCGTCCGGTAACCCGGATCATTCACGAGCCAACACCAACCCGAAGCGCAAGCGAGAGGTGCGCGACGA
>DOEZ01000729.1 GCA_003532715.1 Planctomycetaceae bacterium | reverse complement strand
CGCGCGAAGGGGCCCGCGACGTGGCCATTCTGCTGGCGACGTACGACGGCCGGAAGTGGAGTGAACCTCGGGCGTTGGTCGATCGGCGTTTATGCAGTCGCGAGACGTCGATGGCGGTCAAGAAAGTGGGCAACCCGGTCATCTTCCGCGATCGCGATTCACGGCTCTGGCTCGTCTACTCGTCGGTGATCGCCGGAGGCTGGTCGGCGGCATCGCTCAACTACAAAGTCTCGAACGATTTCGGACAAACCTGGACGCCCAGCAGGAAGCTGCTTTTGAGCCCGCTGTTCAACCTGACGTACAACGTCAAGAACGGGCCGATTCTGTTGGACGATGGATCGTTTGTGTTGCCGATCTATCACGAAATGGCGAAAAAGCGGTCGGCCCTTCTGCACGTCAGGCCGGAAGGGGGCGAGGTCTCGTATCAAGTCCAGCGCATTACGTTTCGCGACGAGGCCATTCAGCCCTCGCTGGTGTCGTGGGGCGACGGCCGCCTTTTGGCCACGTTCCGCAACATGGCGGGCGGGCACGTTTTGAACGCCACGAGCGACGACGGTGGGTGGAAGTGGTCCGATTTGAAGCCGCTCGATTTGCCCAATCCGGACGCTGGGCTTGATGCGATTCGGATCGGCCCCAAGACGGTTCTCGCCGCGCTAAATGACTCGCCAAAGGATCGATCGAATCTCTCGTTGGCCGTTTCGGACGACCGTGGCGCGTCGTGGCGGATTGCCCGCGTCCTGGAGCAAAAGCCGGGAATGGAGTATGCGTATCCGTCGCTCGCGATCGACGACGGGGGCCTGATCCACTTGGTCTACACGTACGAACGGAAGGCGATCAAGCACGTGGTCTTCAACGAGACATGGCTGCGGGAGGCGCTTCCATGAGTGGAATCCTGAGCCAGATAACCGCGTTGTTGATCTTATTGAATCTGACGGCGGCCTGCTTGGCGCGAGCAAATTCGGTACGCCACCGTCCGGTCGGCCCGGTTTGGCTGTTTCTGGCGACGGCGGTGGCCGGATTACTGCTGTTTCTAGTCAAAATCGACGGGCTTTCGGCCGTGGACCTCGTGCTGAGTATCAGCCCGACGCTTTCGGTTCTGACCTGCGGGCTCATGTTGCACGGATACTCCGAAAAAGTGTTCGGCCGGCCGCTGCTCGCAACACGCGAATTGACGCTTTGGGCCGGTTTCGTGTTGTGCGTGTCGGCGCCGCTTTTTGCCTCGGTCCTCGGGCTCGTCCCGATCGATCTGTATGCGCAAGGCTACCATTCTTCTTGGGTCTACCTGATCCCGGTCGGTTTTGGGGCATACGCCGCGTGGCGCGGCTATTTTCGCTTGGCGGCCCTCATGTTTGGCGTGCTGGCGGCGAAGCTCGTCGGGTTGATTCCGACCGAGAACCTGTTCGACGCCATGACCGACGGGATCGCCTTTGTGCTGGCGGTTGTCATCGGGGTGCGGCACGCAGCGGGTTGCGTGAAACGGCGTCGCGCCCAGAGTGCCGATGCGGTCGTCGGATCGGATTCACTCCGTGATCAACGATTTCGTTCAACGCTTCGCTGGATTATGGTCGCCGGCGTTTCCGTAGCCCTGCTGTGGCTCTGTGCGCAACATGAACACGGGCGGGCCAAAGGAACCTATTGCCCTATTCCGAATGTGATTACTTGTATCTGCCTTGCCGCCGCCGCGGCGTTTGCCTGCAAACGTTATTGGCGAGCGTGGGCGTCCCCATTCGTAGCCGGGATCGTCGGTGCGTTCGCCATGGCGGATCCCCATTGCGGCCCTTACGGAGGCGCTCTTGGGCTGTTGGTTGGCTTGCTGATTGCCATTTTGCCATGGGGGACGAAGGAATAGCTGGGTGCGCCACGCGGCGGGTTGCGTGAAACGGCGGTGCGAGCCGAATGTGGGATAGCCGCCCCCCGGCTGTCATGTGGCAAAGCCGCCCTCGGCTGTCGCTCCCCGCCTCCGGCTTGGCATGGATTGTTCCATTCTAACACTAGCCCGAAGGGCTTTTCATAAGATAGCCCTGGGTTGTCGCGCAGCGACTACCCAGGGTGAACGGTACAGCAAAAACCAGCAATACCCCAACGGGGTTTCGGAAGCCACGCGACGGCGGCGGCAATCATTGGCCAGGGTCGTGATGCATGCGGTCTTCTCGGCCGTTATGTCCAGGATCAAGCCAGAACCTGTTCTACGAAACCCCGTTGGGGTATTCGTCAGGTCATTCCGCATTCCCGGGGTAGCCGCTGCGCGGCAACCCCGGGCTGTCGTATTCCAAGCCCTTCGGGCTAGTGTTTCGTGGATGACGGCAGAATGGTTGGTGCGGTTTGCCACAGCCGGGGGCGGCTGTGCTACAGATCTTCTTCACAGCCGGGGGCGGCTATGCTACATTTTGCCGAACGTCACGGGGGTGGATAGTGCTTCGGCTAGGCGTTCGAGGTATTCGCTTCGCGGGATTTCGATCGCGCCGAGCCGCTCAGTGTGGGGCGTGAGTTGCTGGATGTCGAAGAGCCGATAGCCTCGGCGACGAAGGTGCTCGACCAGGTGGACCAGGGCGACCTTCGAGGCGTCGCGGACTCGCGTGAACATCGACTCGCCCGCGAACAGCCCGGCAATGGCGACGCCGTAGATGCCGCCGGCCAATTGGCCCTCGTGCCACGCTTCGACGCTGTGGGCGTGGCCCAGTTCGAACATCTTGGTGTAGGCGCGGATCATCCGCGGACTGATCCACGTGCCGCCTTCGCGTCCCGGGCCCTTGGCGCAGCCGCGAATCACCCCAGCGAAATCGCGGTCGCACGTCACTTCGAAGCGACCCGATTGCATCGTCTGGCGCAAACGCCGGGAGACGTGGAGCGAGTCGAATTCCAAGATAGCCCGCGGGTCGAGCGACCACCAGAGCATCGGGTCGTCGAATTCGCCGACAGGCCAGGGGAAGATGCCGTGCGAATAGGCGTCGAGCAACCACTCGGGCTTGAGTTCTCCGCCGGCCCCGATCATGCCGTCTTCGTCGGCCGTCTCGGCCGGAGGGAAGTATCGCGAGGGGGGGAGTGTGGCCATGTTGGTCATGCAGTGTCGTTTCGGATTCCGTGAACGGGACATCGTGATTCTAACACGGACCACCGACGCACGTGTAGATGGGGCGATTGCAGCGAGACTCATCGGAAAAGCAGGGACTCCGCGGAAAATCTCGCTGCAATCGCCCCACCTTACGAGAAGCTCGACCGGCGGTCACGGCGAAACCAGACTTCTCGCCCATCGTCCAAAACCGTACAATCGGCGTCCGGAAGGATCGGTTTCGATCCGTGTACGCCACTGACGGAACCCCACTTGAACACTCCGAAGGAGCCTCTCCATGCGATCTGTCACGACGGCCCTGACGTTCTCGATTTGCTTCCTGGGAGCACTCCTTTGGCCGCCGGCGGCGCGCGCCGACCAACCGCTCGACGTGAAGGATATCGAGGTCGAGGCGGACGTCGATTGGAGCCCGATGACGACTGACAACGCGACATTGAAGCAACTGCAAATCACGCTGACCTTTCGAGGGCCCATCGCGGCTCGGGCCACGGCTTACGGCGATCCCGTGATCGACTCGATTCTCAACGATAGCGGGCAGCCGGTGACACAGAGGCCGTTTGTCTATCGACACGTCGAGATGCGCACGATCAATCGTGGATTCTCCGACCACCCCAAGGACGGCCTGAAAGTGCGAATCCACGATTACATCTCTCCGCCTATCAAGAAGTTTGGCGAGTTGCGCGGGAGTATCGATCTGCGAACGGGCGGACGAATCGAAAAAATCGTCTTCTCCAATGCTCTGAAACGGCCTGACGGGGTATTTGACGAGGAATCTTTGAAATCTCTGGGGCTGGTCGTTCGCGTGCAGAACAAAAATCCAAGGGATCGCTCTGAACCAACCACGATGGCGCCTTTGTTCGACCCGTCGGCGCTCTTGCCGCCGACCAAGCCGGCAATTCCCCCGGGACCAGAACCATTTGCATTCGCGACGAGTATGCCCGAGAGATGGCTCATCACGATCGAACGCGCGAAATCCGAGGCCGACGGCGTGTCTCCCGTCGGAAAGGAGCAATCCGCCGTGTCCACCGTCCCGCCACTCGCTCGCGGAGCGGAAACGCCGGCAATTTCGCGATGCGAGGTGGTCGAATGCGATCTGGTCGATTTCCAGGGAAAACGTCTGGACTGGCGCACTTCGGGTTCCTTGGAGAGCGGCGACACGCTCCTCGTCGGTCTGGGTTACGACAAACGGCTTCCCGACGACGCGCAACTGAAGCTGGTCGTGCATTTGGATCCCGAGGTCGTGAGCGTTCCTTTTGAGCTGAATGACATTCCCGTTCCGCCGCAAAGGGGCGGCAAGGGCTCGCACTCCGTTTCGATAACGCCGATGACGCCGTTGGTTCGGTCGATTCCCTCGCGTCCATCGACGCCAAACACGGTTGCCCCGATTTCGCCGGGCGTCTCAACGCCGGTGGCGGCCGACCGAGCGACGCCGGAGTCGGGCGTCTCAACGGACTCCGGCGGCAAGCCTTCGCTCTCCTCGGCGCTGAAGAACGCGCTGGGCGCCTCGATGGGGCTCTCCGGTTCATCGGACGCGATCGTGCTTTCCCCCGACACGGAACCGCGGACTCCTCCGCGCGCTCCGAATGAACTCCACGTCGATCGCAAGTCGGGCAATTGCGCGCTCGCGTCGCGCGACGAGCCGGACGGCGCGGTCGAAGTGGATGTCGGAGAGAAGCTGAAGGGAACCTGCCGGTTCTACTTGAGCGATTTCTTCGACAAGCAGATCATCAATGCCCCGGTGTTCCTGCGAAACAAGTCGACCGAAACGATGCACTGCTACTACTACGTGGCGTTTTTCGACAAGGATGGAAAGCTCCTGGGTTGTGCGAGTCAAGGAGCCGAACTGGCCGGGGGCGACCAGACCCAGCTTGGCAGTTGCCTGATCTTCCTGCCCGATGGGGCACGCCAGCGGGCCGTTTCCTACCAGGTCGTCTACTACGAATCGGACATGCCGATCGGAACGCCGGGCGGCCCGGCGGCACCCGCCGAACTGCCGTAACGTGCATGGTGGGGCGATTGCAGCGAGCTTTTTGCGCGGAGTTCCGGCTTTTCCGACAAGACTCGCCGCAATCGCCCCACCCTGCGGCTCGCCGAGCTACAGGTTGGCCGCGAGTACGGCGACATCGATCTTGAAGTAGTCGGCCAGCGCACGGATCATCGGTCGGCTGAACGGTCTCTTGCCCGAGAGAACCTCGGAAATGGTCGATTTCGCGATATGCGTGTCGCGGTGCAATTCCGATTGCTTCACGCCTCTTGCTTCCATCAAATGACGAAGCATATCGGCGTCGGAGGCCGGCGCGATTGCGTGATGCGCGTCTTCGTAAGCCGCAACCAGATCGCTCAACGCGTCGAGATACGTTTCTTCGCCATGGTCAAGCCGGTTCTTCGCCAGAAGTCGATCGATCACCTCCTGGGCGGCGTCAAGGTGGTCATCGGACTTGATCGAGGCCAGGGGAAAAGCCCGCACAAGCTCCAGATAGGAATCGCAACTCTTCCCCTTGAGTCCGAACCGCGTCTTCGTGGTCATGTCTTCACTCGTTTCCTATTTCCGCCTGAGAATCTTCTTGGATATCTTGCCTGCGCTGCTACTTCTTGTGTGGAGGGGACTGGCGGCCACATTCCTCTTTCCATCTATCGCGGTCGTATTCCGAATGGGTCATGATTTTGAGGATGAATACCTTCTGACTCGGATAGAGTACGCGAGTGACCAATCGGTACTTGTTCCCGCCGATATTGAAAACAACGCAGTTGCCCACGAGGCTCGCGGCGCCGAAGTCGGCTTTCACGTCGCCCCAGGAACGCCACGACACGGTCTTGTTGTTCACATGGGTGTACCAAGCACGCAACGGTCCCTCGGAATCCTTGTGAGCCGGCAACTCCCAGAACTGCCTCAACCTCGATTTGGCAATCACGCGCATCCATTCCCTTCCCTGTCTCGACACTACGATCATTGTAGTTCGCAAAACACGAACTGTCAAGCCCGAAGTTCGCAGAACACGAATTTGACGGAGCCAGACTCCCGAGTCGATCCACCAAGGATCGGCCATTCCAGTCGGTCTCGAACGCCCGCCCGCGAGCCCCCTCCCATGGATTGCACTATGCCCTCACCTCGGGGCCCCACGCCAATTTGGTTTCAATCTGCTAGAATACTCCGTTTCGTGATTCGGCGGGCGAGGAGCCCCGCACGGGTGTGTTCGTCCGGTTGCTTCGGCGCGGGGTGAATGCCCGGACCGCTGGTTGAGAATGCCATGAAAGCCTTTAACAATGTAGCCATTGTGGGGGTTGGCCTCATTGGAGGTTCGATCGGCTTGGCGCTGCGCGAGCGCGAGCTGGCGAAGGACGTCGTGGGAATTGGCCGTCGGCAGGAGAGTTTGCGAACCGCGCGGCGCGTCGGCGCGGTGACCCACACTTCGACCAGTCTCGAAAAGGGAGTGAGCGAGGCCGAGTTGGTCGTCGTCTGCACGCCCGTCGGCCGCATTGTCGAAGACGTGCGCCGCGTCGCCGAGTTCTGTCCCGAGGGAACGCTCATCACCGACGCGGGCAGCACGAAGCGGACGATCGTCGAACAGTTGGATGCGGGTTTGCCTCGCGGGTGCCGTTTTCTCGGCTCCCACCCCATGGCGGGCGGCGAGAAGACCGGTCCGGCCCATGCATCGGCCGATCTGTTTCACGGTCGCGTCACCGTGCTGACGCCGACCCTGAATACGCAGGCCAAGGACTACGACCTGCTCGAACAATTTTGGATCCATCTTGGGTCGATCGTCCTTCGCATGGCGGCCGAGGAACACGACCGCGTCGTGGCCCTGACCAGCCACATGCCCCACGTGGTCGCCGCCGCGTTGGCTGCCAGCCTGTCGGAAGACACCTTTCGGCTCGTCGGCACGGGGCTAATGGACATGACGCGGATTGCGTCGGGAAGCACGGACATTTGGAAACCCATCTTCGCCCAGAACCGAGACAACATCGTCGCCGCGCTCGGCCAGTTTAGCCAACGGCTCTCGGCGCTGCGAGCGGCCATCGCGACCGACGACGAGGTGGAAATGGAACGGATCTTGACCCTAGCCAAAAAGAATCGTGATGCTCTGGGAAGTTGACATCCATCCGGCCGAAGGACAACCCAACCGGTTGGCCGAAGAGGCGGTTGCCGAAGCGCGTGACCTTGGTTTTCCCGCGTCGCTGGCCGTCGATGCCGCACGCGGCTACCTCGTCCAAGGCAACCTGACGCGAGAACAAGTCCTTCGGATCGCCGCCGAACTGCTGGCCGACGGAGTCGTCGAACGGACGGTCGTCGCCCAGGTCGGCGATGCCGTGCTGATCGAGGTTCCGGGCGCCACATCGGGTGGCGCGTCGGGTGCCACCGGCGTCTCGCCGGTGCGAAGCGGCTCGCCCGCCTTGGTCCACGTCCTGCCCAAGCCGGGCGTTACCGATCCGGTCGCCGAAAGTGCCCGAGCGGCCATCGCCGATTTCAACATTCGGGCCGACGCCGTTCGCACGTTCAAGAAATACTGGATCGCCGGGCTTGACGAGGCACAGCTTCACCTGCTCTCGGCCAAGGTGCTGGCCAACGACGCGATCGAGCAGGTCATCGTCGGCCCGTTGACGTTCGAGCATCTCGAAGTCGGTTCGCCCTATCGGTTCGAGTTGGTCACCGTGCCAATCCGTGAGTTGGACGACGACGCTCTGATGAAGCTGAGCCTCAAGGGACAGCTTTTCCTGTCGCTGGCCGAGATGCGGACCATCCAGGCCCACTTCAACGATCTGGGCCGCGATCCGACCGACGTCGAGCTCGAGACGCTCGCGCAGACGTGGAGCGAGCATTGCAGCCACAAAACGCTCGCCGGACGGATTCGGTATCGCGACGAAACGGGTGAAACGGCCTATCAGAACATGCTCAAGGAGACGATTTTCGCCGCCACCCAGCATTTGCGGCACGAGGCGGGCGAAAAGGACTGGTGCGTGAGCGTCTTCGAGGACAACGCCGGCGTTATCCGATTCGACGACCGCCATAACGTCGTCTTCAAGGTCGAGACGCACAACCACCCGTCCGCCCTGGAGCCATTACGGCGGGGCGAACACGGGCGTCGGCGGCGTCATTCGCGATCCGATGGGCACCGGCATGGGGGCCAAGCCGATCTGCAACACCGACGTCTTCTGCT
>DOEZ01000654.1 GCA_003532715.1 Planctomycetaceae bacterium | reverse complement strand
GTTGGGCGAGCCGCTGGGCATCTACTGACCATCAAGATGTGATGATAGCAATAGAACAATTGATGTGCCGAACGGCTATCACCGGCACACAGCGACAGCGAGGTGACTCATGAAACGGATCATCGAGAAACTGGCTGCAAAACTGAGGGAGCGAGAGGGAAGCGAACTTCGGCCAGCCTCCGGACAAGATCTCGCCGCGGCACGCGCGGCGGGATTCCCGGACGAACTTATGGAGTTCTACCGTCAATGGTAGCCCGAGAGCTGCATCGAGTTGAAGCAGCGTATTTGGTCAATTAGGGACGCGCTCATGGAGAACACGGACGCGGTTCCCGGCTGTGCCCTCTTTCCACACGGATTCATTGTCTTCGCCAGTAATATGTGCGGCGATTCATACTGTGTCGATACGAACGTTGTGACCACCGAAGGAAACCACCCCATCGTCTTGTTCTCGCACGAGATGATTGAGGAGGATACACCTCTGCCCGAGATACAGGCTCTTCGCCTCGAAGTTGCCACGTCCTTGGAAGATTTCCTCCGACGGTTTACGGACGAAATGTTAGTGGAAGAGCCACTCTAGGGGTGATCATGGATCGAAGGAGCAGTGCGAGCAAAGTCGATGAGGATGGATCATTGCTTTCCGCGAACAGGTGAACGAGACATTGGGGGATCATTGTGACCGGCCGGGCCGGCATCGCGCCGCCGGAGTCGTCCTCGAGTAGCTACTCGCGCGAACGTCGCGGGGCTCTCTGACAATGTGACGGCCACGATGGCTACTACACCGGCGGCTACGTCGTCGGGATGGTTGGCGGCATCGCCGGACAGATCGCCCTGGGCGCGATGTCTGGCGGTTGCAGCCTGTTCGCCGCCGGAAGCATGCTGACCAGGGCCGCCGGGCTCTACACCGCGCTGACCACCGCCACCGGCATGATTGCCGCCACGCAGAACTTTGCCAACGGCACGGCCGGGGTGGGCGACGTGTTGGCCTTCATCCCGGCCGCCAGTTTTGGGGCGGCCAAGCTGGGCCTGCTGTGTTTCGTCGAAGACACCCAAGTGGTAATCGACGTCAACGACGACGGCTCCTACGTCACCCGCAACATCCAGGACCTGGAGTTCGGCGACCATGTCCTGTGCCGCGACCAGTACGACCCCAACGCGCCGCTGGTCAAACAGCAGATCGTCGAGACGTTCGCCCACGAGACCGACGCGGTCCGGGCCGTGTCGGTCCAGGACGCCTCGGGGAACGTCGAGCGGCTGGTGACGACCGACGAGCATCCGTTCTGGGTGGACCGGATCGGTTGGGTGGCGGCCAAGAATCTCGTGCCGGGCCTCGTGGTGACCACGGCCGCCGGCGGAACGGCCGTGGTGGTCGAGAACTTCGCCCTGTTGCTCGACGCGCCGGTGACCAACATGTCCACATTCTCTCAAGTCAACATATACTTCCACCGAATAGACCTTCATTTCATGGATCCTGGGGACGGCGGGAGACGTGGGTCAGGCCCTCAAGCGACTTGGAGTCCGCTTGGACGAATACCATACTCGCCAAGTAGCCGATCGCGCAACAGTCCGTGCATCCGATGGCCGAGTAGAGGAAGAAATGAACGCGAGTATAGTGGACGACCCACCACAAGACGGCCCCGCTGCCAATCGTACCGATCCACGCCCCGACGGTGCTTGTTCGTCGCGTGAAGATGCCCAGGATGAAGAGTCCGGAGAGGCCGCCGGCAAACAGACCGGCAATTGTCCAGAACTGATCCCAGAGCGACTGGATCGGGACGGCGGCCATCCAGAGTGCCGTGCCGGTTCCAAACAGTCCCAATAACAGCGTCAATAGCCGCGCCCAACGCAGGCGCGCCCTATCTGAAGTGCTCGGGCGGAAGCGGGCTACAACGTCGGTGACCCAAATGGTTGCGACACTGTGAATCGAGCTATCCAAACTCGACATGGCGGCGGCGAATAAGGCCGCGATGACCAGTCCGGCCACGCCCGAGGGAATCTTCTGGACGATGAACAGGGGTACGATTGCGTCGGTGTCGAGACTGGGATCGAGCATGTCGGGATTGAGGTGATAGAAGACCCAAAGCGCCGTACCGAACAGGAAGACGATGACGGCCCAGGGAATCGAAACGAAAACGTCGGTCCAGAGTGCCCGGCGGGCGTCTCGTTCGTCGGGCGTGGTCAGGTAGCGTTGGACGATCGCTTGGTCGGCCGTGAGTCCGGCAAGCCGGGTGAAGATGTTGCCGACAAGGATGACCCAAAGCGTGGCGGTCGTGTAACCCCAGTCGATCGGCGCGAGGTTGAATTTGTCGTTTGCCCAAGCGACTTCGAAGAACCGGCGCGGCCCGCCATCGATATCGAGGATGACGATGACCACGCTGACCAGCGCACCACCAATCAGCAGGAAGGCCTGGACGACGTCGGTCCAGATGACGGCTTCGATGCCGCCGGCCACGGTGTAGGCGGTGCATAGCACGCCCATCACGACGATGCATGCCGCCGTGTCCATGCCGGTCACCGTCGACAGGGCCAAGGCCGGCAGGCAGAGGACAATGGCCATGCGGCCGAGTTGGAGCATGCTGTAGGTGACGGTTCCGAACAGTCGGACGGAGACGTGGAACCGGAGTTCAAGGTATTCGTAGGCGCTGGTCACGTTCAACCGCCGAAAGAACGGGATGTAGAACCGATTGACGACGGGAACCACCACGAACCACGAGGCGATGCCGACGATATAGGCCCAATCGGTGGCGAAGGACTTGGCGGGCACGGCCATGAACCCAATCGAGCTGACTTGGGTGGCCAGCAAGCTCAGCCCGGCCGCCCACCACGGGATGCGGTGACCGCCGAGGAAGAAATCCCCGCAACTCTTTCCACGCCGCGAGAATCGTAGCCCGATCAGGCTGATAACGAGCAAGTACCCGCCCAGCGCGACGTAGTCGAGAAGCCCCAGCCGGCCCGCGAGTCTCCATGCGTCGGCTCCCCCATCGGCCTGTTCCAGTACGAAGATGCGATCGGAAGATGCCTTCTCACCCCCGTCGACTAGCGGCGTCGGAAAATTCGATCCGCCGGCCAGCACCAGGCGGTCCCCCACGCATCCCGCAAACGATCCCGACAGGCCAAGCGACTCCGGCAGCGCCGGCAGCTCGGACCACGCGAACCACGATGACGGCGGTTCTTCCGCGCGTGCCGCCGTGAACCATGTTGCCAGCAAGGCGGCCGTCAGAAGGATTCTGCCGCAAGTCATGCCCGGCTATTCCTTCAGAACCAAGTGGATGGTGACGTCAAACCGCCCCTCCTCGCCTTGGATCGTGCCCGCAAGCCGCAGCCATCCGCCGAAATGAGAAATTCGAACGAAGTAGTCGCCCGTGGTGGTAATCGGGGGAAAGGCCGTTCCCTCGTCCACCCAATGGATGCCGTCGGCCGAAATCTGCACTCGTGCCCGCAGAAGGGGGTTCTCGCCGGCAGTTTCCTCGGCCCGGATGAAGAACAAGGCCTCGCTCGCCCAGGGCGTCTCGTAGGGTTCGGTCGCGAAATCGCCCGCCAAACTTGCATGCCGCTCCAGCACGGCCGTTGTGAAATGTCTCATGGTTTGCTTACCTCTATTCGCAGGAAATCACCACCGAATCCACAAACAGGAACACTCGGCGATCCGTGTCGGTCTCCACCCAAATCACCGGATTGAGCAAGCCTTCGATTCGCGCATAAGGTTGCACCAGTGTTGGACTGATTCCACGCAGATCGAAGACCGCCGCGCCCGACTGAAGGTCCACGTACTCGCGACGCGCAGTGTCCACCGTGAGCCGCAGGTAGATCCAGTTAATCTTGTCGTCGCTCTCGTTGTAGCACAGCCGCTGCTGCCCGCCGGAAACGAATTGATAACCGTCGGTCCGCCCGTCCGGATAGCGTCGGCCGTACCACATCGGGTCGACTCCCCGCTTGTTCCATTCGCCTTGTCGGCCGTAGGCCCATTGCTGGTCGGTCACCCCTTCGTCGGCTTTCAGAATCTGCCACTGCCGCTTCAAGTCACCGTTAACGCTGTTGAGAAAACGAGCGCCGATGAAATACCGATACGAGTCGTCCTGCACGTCAAACGAGGCTCCAAACGCTCGAATGTCCTTTTCTCCCACGCCAATCCGGTCCTGCTCGGGCGTGTAGGCATACCACATCTCGAACTGGACCAAACCCTTGGGACGAAAGACCGAGAGACGTTTGATCGCGTGGGCCATGCTTCCGGGGGCCGGCATTTCCTCGTACCGATTCGCCACGGGCCGCGTTGCCAGCTTGAGCGAGTAGATGCCGCTCATCGCGCCGTGCGTCCCCATGTAGCCAAACGACGCCGTGCTGAGCATGGTCGGCCCCCATCGCGTCTTGTCAAGAATGCTTTCGCGTGCCTTGAAGCCTTCCTTGGTGAAATTGGGCATCAACTCCAACCATCCGCCCGTTCCCCCACTGAAGTCGTCGTAGGCAAGAATGAACGGAAGAGGTTGAAACCGATTCGGCACACAGTGCGACGGGCGCAATCCGGCATTCAAGGTGATTCTCCTCAATCGGTAGGCAATTTCAGGACTTGCACGCGCACGGAACGCGTGACGGACGACTCATAATAAACTGTTCCCAAGCACGGCCCCAGGCAACACCCTCTCTCGTGGGGAGACGACCTGGTCTACTCGTAGCGAAAGCGCCATTTCTTCGGGCAGACTCTTGACAGCGCTTCATACGGCATGGTATCCTATCAGACGCATCAGTGATATATCACTTAAATGTCAGATAGTTCCATGCTATCCTCGTGGCTCTCGAAACGCAAGGCTTCCCCGTGAAAACAAGTTTGAAAGAAACCGCCTACCGCCACATTCGCTCGAAGCTCTTGAACCGCGAGCTCAAGCCCGGTAGGTCTCTCTCTCATCGCGAACTCGCCAAGGAAATCGGCATCAGCTTCACACCCGTTCGAGATGCCATTGGTCAACTGACCGTCGAGGGACTCCTTGAAACACACCCCAAAAGGGGCACT
>DOEZ01000486.1 GCA_003532715.1 Planctomycetaceae bacterium | reverse complement strand
GGGCGCGATCTTCTTTTCGATCAACCGCAGTGCGTTGGCAATGTCCCAGACCCGCTCGACGCTCGGGTGCTTGTCGTCGCCGTAGTGCTTCACGCCGTCGTGATTGTTGCAGATTTCGACGAATCGAACCTCGGGCACTTCGGCCAGGTCGCGCGCGGTGATGCTGAATCCCGCGAAATTCGGATGGTTGATATGGGTGAGGATGGGTTGACCGATCTGCTTGGCTTGCTGCTCGGCGGCGACCACATTGAGCCGCATGGTTTCGGGCACGGTTGGCGCGTTCTTCGCCTTGAAGAACTCTTGGAGATTCAGTGCATTGAGGTGGACGCACCGCGACGGCTTTCCGCTGCTGCCGGTGCTGATCTCGTTCCCGCGAATCAGCAGGAACTTGCCCGGTTCGTTGAAGCCATCGAAAAGCTCCTCGAACGTCTTGAGCCGCACTTCGAGCTTGTCGCCTTCGCCGCGAGTCTCGACCCCATCGGCGCCGAACCGCGCGACGTACTCGTCGAACACTTTCTTGGGGATCGGCCGCTGCTTGCGAGCCAATTCGACCCACCGCTCACCCTGGTTGATCGAATTGTGATCGGTCAGACAGAAGAAGTCGTAACCGCGGCTCTTGAACCAATCGACGACCATGTCGGGGAACTCGTCGCCGTCGCTCCAGAACGAATGGGAGTGCGTCGTTCCCTTGAACCACCGGCCCTCTTGGGCGGCGGCCAACGACGTGAACGGAAGCAGCAACAGCGCCATGAGAACCGCGCGGCGGCCAAGAAGGAAGATCGGAGACCAAAGGCCGTTCGATCGACAGAACACTTGCATGACAGATTTCCTTTCTGATGAAGATAACAGGGTTCGGGTGCCTGCGACGTCTCGCCCGCATCAACACCAACTTGCGGGTTGGTTCACTCTTGGCCCCCAATTCTCAGGGTGGCACGGACGGCTTGCCCGTCCTTGGCGTGGGTCGCACGATTTCTCTCACAAAGCCACAAAGCGACAGTATCTTGCTTCTTCGCGGTTTCGCGCCTTCGCGTGAAATTCAAAGTAACCGTGTCTCGGCGTCTCCGCGTCTCGGCGGTTCCATCTTACACAGGGGGGACATTGATGGCTTGTCCGTCCGTGCCGCGGGCCGCCTTATTTCTCTCACCTGGCACATCGACGGTGCCGCAATCGGAGCGGCAGGCACGGGCGTCGCGGGCGAATCGGCCGACAGCGACTTGACTCGCCCGAGTCGGGCGGACCCGGACCAACGAGCATATCGCCGGGCGTCTCGTCCAACGCCCGCTGGATGACTTCGACAAATCGCGTCGGGTTGGTGTTTTCGCTATTGGTCATGAACACGATGCCGTTTCCTTCGCGAGGGTAGATCACCAGTCGGGTTCTTGTTTTCTCCTGGCCGCCGTTGTGCGAGACCTCCATCGCGCCGTCGCGCGAGCCGAGGAAGAAACCCAAGCCGCGCCCGGTAACCCGTCCGTCCGAGGTCTTTTGAACGGTCCACATGGCCTGTTCGGTCTCGCTGGAAACGAGTCGTCCGTTGATCAGGCCGGCCGCATAGGCGGCCATGTCGCCGATGCTCGAAAGGTATCCGCCGCCGCCGAGCTTCCAACTCACGTCGGTGTNNGGAACGATTCGGCCGCGCCGCTTCCGGTAGCCAACGGCCCGATGATCGATCGATTCCCACTGATAGTCGGGCCGAAGCGTGGTCAGACCGAGCGGCTCGACGATCCGCCGGCGCACCTGGTCGGCGAATTTCTCGCCGCCGGCTCGTTCCACCACGGCGCTGAGCAGGATGAAGCCGTGGGTCGTGTACGAATCCTTCGTGCCTGGCGGCGAGATTAGGGGCGATTCCTTGAACGTGTCCAGGGCGAGCACCACGTCCTCGAACGGATGGGGCGAGTCGTACTCGCGCCGCGTGCGTATCACGCGGCCGTTGCTGTAATGAACGATGCCGCCCTGATGGCAAAGCAACTGCCGAGGCGTGATCACGACTCCCTTGTCGGGGAATTCGGGCACGTAGCTTCGCACGTCGGCGTCCAGATCGAGAACTCCCTGTTCGACCAACTGCATCGCGGCGACGGCCGTCAGTGTTTTCGAGATCGACGCCCAGCGAAAGAGCGTCTTTTCGGTCACGGGAACGCCCGCCTCGCGATCGGCGTGGCCGTAGCCCTTGAGATACACGACGCGGCCCTCGCGGAGAACGCCAACGGCCGCGCCGACCGCTTGCTGACGCTCCATCTCGGCTCGAATCGCGTCGTCCACCGCCCGGGCGTGAGTGGGCGACAGAACCTCGGTCGCGCATGCCACGGCCAACGAACCGGCGGCCGCGAAGATCGACAAAACAACCAGAAAACTAACGATTGGAGTGAAACGTCGCATGGCGGGATCTCCGGTGGGCTGCCCACGGGGTGTACCTCCAGTATGCTAACCCGGCACGGCCGCGTCAAACGGTCGGATCGAGCGGGGGCGAGATCACGGCCTCTGGCCACCAGCCGGTAATTGGGCAAATTGTGCCGAGAACGCCGAAATTAGGGGGTCCATTTGCCCCAATCGTCCCGTTTATAACCACGCCATCCGGCCGACCGCTGCCGGCCAACCGCTCCGGCCGAAAAGAGAAGAAGAGCCCATACTAGCCCGAAGCGCAAGCGAGAGGATCGCCAACCCGAAGCGTGAGCGGACAGCCAACACCAACCCGAAGCGCAAGCGAGAGGTGCAACACGGGTAACGGCCTCTTGCGGCTCAGGCCCATTTCGCACAGTGGGTCCAGCACGCCCACTCGCGACGAACCACAAGAATGTAATGCCCACCGACTTCCTGAATCGGGAAGTCGCCCATTTCCACGGCCCACCCCCCTCCCAATCAATAGGAGACTCTCGAATGACTACCACTCGCATCCTTCTCGGCACGGCGTTCGTCGCGGCGTTGTTCTGTGGAATCAACTCGACCGTCGCGGGCTGCAACGGCTGCGCGGGCGGCAACAGCGGATCGGGTTCGTTCGCGTGGAACACGACCTCGGTCTATTCGCTGCCGCCGTGCATGGCCCCCGGCTATGGCTCGATGGTGGGCGCGTGCTGTCCCTGCCCAGCGCCAACGTGCTGCGACACGATTTGGGACGGATACTGCACCGAACGCCGGTGTTGCAGTGGGCATTGGTGGTGCCGCCCAACGATCGGCGGTCGCCGTTATGGGGTCGCCTGCACGCCAAGTGCCTCGTCATGCACCGAACCTGAGACCACGCCCGAGCCCACGCCCGAAGCCATCGCGCCGATGGCCGCGCCGAGTGCCGCGTCGCGCGTCACGAATCGAAAGTGATAGCCGCCATCGCTTAGTGGCGGAAAGCGGGATCAGCCCGACCGATCCAACCAATCGATACAACCTGGGGGAATGGGCCAGGCCATGAACTGCGGCGGCAAACTGGGATAAGCTGTACTCTTCCTTGCCGCTCATCGATGCACGACAAACCGATTTGTCGATCATAAATGGCGTTTCGTGAGCGACAAATTGAATTGTTGCTCATCGGTGATCGTCAAAATACCGATCGTCCCTCTGCGATGTTCAGTAAGTCGGAGAACACAAAAACCCCGGATTGTTGCCCGCTGGGTTCACGTAACGTTCGCAGTAAACCATTTTCGCAACACAGTTTAAGGATGCGTCTGGCTGTCGGTGCCGGAACGTCGGCCTGGGCGACAAAGTGGGACGAACTGAACACGGGATGAGTGAAGAAGAAGTCCAGGGCGGCAATGGCATACTGCGAACGGGTGGTGTTCACTACCCATTTCTTCTTCTCGTCGTACAGCGTCAAGATACTTCGAGCCTTCTGTTCATGCGTTGCCGTGATTGCGCAAGTTCGTGCGCATCTTAAACGATCTATTCTCTAGAGTCGCGCCAATCTTGAGAGGGTCTTGCGATACTTGACGATGAATTCACCCGGCAGATCGACGGTATCACCATAAAATGCTCTTGAGTCGATACCATGCTCGTCGTCAAGCTGAAGTTCTCGTCGGATCCTAACAATGGTATTCCTTTCGACATCACGACCTTCATCGCCGTAGGCGATCTGCGTTTTTAGCTCGGTGGAACCCCACCTCCACCTGCCTTGTGCCGCTCGTTTTCGCGAGATGTTGATCCGATTGCCCTTGCCTCCTGGACAGGCGAGCCTACATCCAAAGCGATTGAGTATCTTCCTGAGTTCTCGAAAGGGAATGGGGCGTTCCCCTTTTTCAATAGAGCGGCTGTTCTTGTGGATCCAGTCTGCCATTGCCATGACTTCTCGGTCCGCCAACTGCCGAGGATGCGAATCGACGAGCTTGTGCTTTGCGGTCTGAAGAATGAACCGAAACAGTTCATCTTCACCACATCTCAACATCAGGCCGTTTTCATCCAGAAACACCAGTAACGCGACAAGTGCCGTTCTCTTGTTGCCATTGTGAAATGGATGATCATGTACCAGAGCATGAATGAGGGCTGCCGCAGCCATCTCAACGCTTGGGTATTTGCGATCATCACCAAGGGATGTACACGGACGGTGGAGAGCAGAACCTAGGAGCGAAGAATTTCGTATGCCACAAGGCTTGATTGGATCTTCCTGGTTGGAGAAATCCTGCACCAACGCCTCGTGGATTCTGAGCACCTCATTCTCCGTTAGCATCCGTAGTTCAATCTCATGTCCGATTGTGCGCCAGAGAAGCTCCGGCGGTGGAGTGTCTTCACGAGTTTTAGCCTCACCGGCGGACTCTTGTGGCTGACGTAACTGGCAACGCTGGCATTCGGCCTTCAAGAGACGCACAGAACCCTTTGGCAGCGTCCGCGCACCATCATGGACAATCCCAAGTCGCCTGAGCACACCTCTGAACTGCTCGTCTGAAAGCTGGAGCCTGTTCTGCCAATATCTTGGAGAAACCAGAGCCGATCGCGGCACTATTCCAAGTATTTGCCTTGCACGATCAAGGTTCGTGCCCGAAACACGATCCGATGGATCGATTAGGTGATCAATCCCGTATTCCCAGAGTGAGTACAGCGTCTCGTCGGGCGAAAGACCAGCTTCCCTCGCCAATTGCCGAATTGTCTGCGATCTGCCTGCCATAATGCAACTCCGGACGAATTACCCGCCAGAGAGAAGTTCTCGATCACTATCGACTACCGGAAGTGTATCTTGGCCAACACGCTACGACAACCCTCATTCGATGCGATTGTCTCTGTGAATCTCGCGAGTCGTGCCCCACGACGCGTTCGGGCGCGTCGCCCTCGGTCAGACGCCGCCGTGCTGGGACGAGGTGACGAGCGGCGAGGGCAACGCTGAAAAGTACCGAATCTCCATCCCACGTCGCTATGGTCGGGCAGCCCAACGATCGGCGGTCGCCGCCACGGAATCCCATGCACGACAGTTGCCCCGTCGTGCGCCGAATCTGAAGCCACTCGCGAACCCACGCCCGAAGCCATCGCGCCAACGGCCGCGCCGCGCGCCATGCGAGGGCAGTTGAGGTGGCAAGGGCTTATTGACGAAAAGCGGGACCAGCCCGACCGATCCGACGAAGCGGTACACCCTGGGAGAACGGGCCAAGCCATGAATTGCTGTGACAAGGCGTGCTCGTCCTTACCGCTCATCCATGCATAACAAGCGGGTTTTGGATCATAAATCGCACTTCACGATGCCAAAACACTTCTGGCCTTCTCAGGGATTGCAGCATCAGCTTTGACTTCGTAGAATTACGGGTGTCCTCAGATTCTGGCCAGTGGGTACGGGCGAATGGTTTTCAGGCATGTCGATGCTGGCCAGCGAGTCATCGGCATTACCGTAGGACGTTGTAGTGTTCGTGGACAAGATCGGGGTTGTGCTGTTGCCTCGGGGCTGATGTGATGAAATAGATGGCGTCACGAAAGTGTCTGGAGTCGTGGCAATATCACACTTCCAAGCAGTTGAACCGGTAAGCGTTCCCGCATTACATGGGAAGGCGGTGAGACGATAATTGTCTTGCTCGTAGGGATTGTGTAGCTTTAGGTCTGCTAACCAAGTGAGTCGTTCCGCGATTGTTGTTTCTGAAACCAGAAGGGTAGAGAACATGGCACGATCACGTATCCACGTAACGCGAAGCGAAGGAGTGTTCTCGCCATTTGTGATGACAGACGATGACTTGAAGAGGATTGACGGTGCAATGAGCGCGTTTGGTGGCCCAGTCTCTTACGAGGTGCATTGCAGCGATGGACTGACAAGGGAACTTAGTTTGAAGGAGTTATTGTCTTACGAGAATCCTCAACGAAAAGCAATTCACTCCCTTAAAGCAACATCAGTATCACTGGAGGGAGACAACAAGAGAACCGCAATCGTTGATTTCGAGGATCGCTATCAGAGAACCATCGCCTTCTACCTGAACGGCTTTGAGAACGATGTCGAGAAGTTCAATAGTGCTATGATGGATATCGTGGAAGGCATGCGTCCCTGGTATGCTTGGTTCGTCGGACGTTTCTCGGCGCCAATGTTCGCGATGGTTTTTGGCTTAGTCTTGGGGGTGTTAGCGGTAGTGCTGATTTGGCACCTAAGCGCATGTCATGATTTACCGGGAGCTGGAACAGGGGCTGCCTGGGTCGTGCTCATGGCCAATTCAGTTTGGCTTGGTTCACTTTTTCTTTCGTTTATGTGTGCCGAAACAATTGACAACCTTAAGAAACGCTTCTTTCCAGCCATTACCTTTGCGATAGGTCAAGGTGCCAAACGTCATGACACCATGGAGAATATTCGTTGGGTAATCGTGGTGGGGTCTGCTTTGGCGATTGTCTCGGGTATCGTTGTAAGTATTATCATGATGCCATTCTCCAGGTGATACATGATTCGGCGCCACCTCACCCGCCGTTTCGGATGCGATTGCATGGCATCTCCTTTCGCGCGAGGATCTTCTTGTGGGTTTTGAAACGGAAAATGGTTCAACTTCGGCAATGCCGGTCCCGCGATCCACGGCCTGGTTTCAATCGCCGTCGACGCCATTCTTCACATAGCCCCGCAACGTCGGCTCGACCTCGGTCAGTTGCTCCATGATGAGTCCCACGAGGGTCCGCGCGCCCTTTTCCGAGAAGTGCGTCCGGTCGCCCGGTTTGTTGCTCAAGTCGGCGCTTCCCTCGTCGCCCAGGCGGTTGAATAGCTCGACCGACGCGGCGTGCAGATCGATCACGGGGCACTCTTCTTCCTCGGCCACCGCGCGCATCGCCTCGGCATACGGCGCCAGGGACGTGGTGATCTTCCCTCGATCGTCGAACGTCCGCCGCGCCATGGGCGTTACCAGCACCGGCTTGGCTCCCGCCGCGCGGCTGTACCGGACGTAGCGTCGCAGGTAGTCGCGATAGGTCGTCGCCGGGTCGTTGTAGCGGATGCCCTTGCCCGGACAATCGTTGTGGCCGAATTGAATGAGCACGTAGTCGGGCTTCTCGGCAATGGCCTTGGCCCAGCGGCCTTCCCAGACGAAGCTGCTCGAACTCCGCCCGCCGGCCGCGTGGTTCGACACGCTCACCGCGTCGCAAAAAGCCTCGCCAAGCAATTGGCCCCACCCGGCGATCGGCAACCGGCCGTCGGCCTTTCGGCCATAAGACGCCACCGTCGAATCGCCCACGACGACGATACGGATGGGCGGCGGATTCTCGGGCGGCTCACTCGGCTTCGCCTGTTCGGCCCAAGCAAGGCCGGGCAACAGGCCGACCGCCAGCAGGCAGAATACTTGATTTGCGATCTTCATAGCGAAACCCTCATTCGATGGTAGTTTGTCTTGATGAATCAGCAGTACGGTGGGGCGACGAGCGGCCAGGGAAAGGGTGAAGCGAGACGGGCAATATGCGGCCGGCCGCTCGTCGCCCCACCCTACGTCATTCACCCCCCCGGCCCCACGACGCGTTCCGGTGAGTCGGCCTCGGTCAGACGCAGTTCCACTTCGCCGCGGCGGCCGGCGACCAGGGTGCGGAATTGTTCGGGCGTGCGGACCGCGCGGCCGACGACGTGGCTGATCGACATGCCCGGCCGAATGCCCGCGCGCCATGCCGGGCTGTCCTGTTCGACCTCGGTGATCAAAACGGCGTCTTCAAAATAAAGCGGTTCGCGCGACGAGCGATAATCGGGATCGACCGCGGCGGTCGGATAATCGACATGCAACCCGCGCCACGGCTTCGGCCGGTCGGTGACGATCATCAACCCCTGAACCGGGTACTTGCCCAGCCGCACGTTCAAGTCGCGCTGCCGTCCGCGGCGCGCGACGGTGATGCGGGCGACCGATTCGACCTGCAGGCGGTTGACTTCGAGCACGAGTTCGTCGGCGTCGCGAATCGGTCGGCCGGCGATGTGCGTAATAAGGTCGCCTTCCTCGATTCCTCCGGCGGCCGCCGGCGTGCCCGGCCCGGGCGTAATTCGCTCGACGCGAATCCCCCGCATCCCGGCAAGCCGTTCCTCGCGAGTCAGATTTGCCGGCTGAAGGCCCAAAAAGCCGTACTCGACCTCGCGACCCTGCTTGAGCGTCTCGACAACCCGGCGAAACGTCGCGTCGACCGGAATCGCGTAGCCGGCCGCGCGGTCGTAACCGGCCGGGGCGGGCAGGCTCGTGATGAGTCCGATCATCCGCCCCGACATATCCAACAGCGCCCCGCCGCTTGTCCCCACGTTGAGCTTGGCATCGGTCTCGATGAGCGTGCCGAAGTGGTGCAACGTCGTCTTGCCGGCCGCCGGAGAATGGGCCGGATCGAGCGGCGACTTCCGCGCTAGGTTCGACACGATGCCCCACGCCGCGCTGGCCTGACCGTCGCGCGCGACGGCGTGCGGGTTGCCCAGCGCGACGACAAATTGGCCCTTGCGAAGCGACTCCCCGTCGCCCAGCGCGATGGGCACTAGGTCGTCCGCCTTGAGGGCCAACACCGCCAAGTCGCTGCGGGGGTCGGCCGCCTTGACCGCCGCCTGAAACACGCGGCCGTCGGCCGTCGTCACGTAATAGTCGCTCTGCGGCGCGAGAACGTGATAGGTCGTCAGAATCAACCCCTGGCTGCCGACGACCACCCCGGCGGCATACTCGTTTGGAACGAAGTCGGGATCGGTCGGATCGGGTTCGCCCAACGCCCGGGCGGTCTGCCCGAACGGCTCGACGCGGAATTCGAGGCTCAACGCTTCGTCCGGGGTCGAGCGGGCGACGCGTGCGATCGCGACCACCGACTTCTCCGCGCCGGCGATGGCCTCGACGAGCGCCTGCTCGACCGATCGCGCGAGATGGCCCGACGCGGTCTGTTGCGCGACGGCGACGCGCGCGGCGCCCATGACGAGGACGGCGACGAGTATCGGCGTGCCGATGCGTCGGAATATCTTGTTCATCTCAGCCTTGAGCCTGCCGAAAAACGGCTTGTAGATAAGGCTCTATTCTACACCAATACCCATGGCCTCGAACACTTTTTGCTTGAGTTCCTCGCAAAGTTCGGGGTTTTCCTTGAGATAAAGCCGGACTTTTTCCCGACCTTGCCCAAGCTGAACGTCGCCGTAGCGGAACCAAGCGCCCGTGCGGACGATGATCTTCTGGGCCATGGCCAGATCGAGGACGTCGGCCTCGTAGCTGATGCCCTCGTCGTGCATCATGTCGAACTCGGCGACGCGGAACGGCGGTGCGACCTTGTTCTTCACGACCTTGGCCTTCACCCGCTGGCCGATCACCTCTTCGCCCTCCTTGAGTTGGCCGATGCGGCGCACGTCGATTCGGCAAGAGGCGTAAAATTTAAGGGCCCGGCCGCCGGGGGTCGTCTCGGGGCTGCCGAACATCACCCCGATCTTCTCGCGGATCTGGTTGATGAAAATAATCAGTGTTTTGCTTTTCGAGATGGCGCCGGTCAGTTTCCGCATGGCCTGGCTCATCAGACGCGCCTGCAGCCCAACGTGCGAATCGCCCATTTCGCCTTCGAGTTCCTTCTTAGGCACCAAGGCGGCCACCGAGTCGACAACGATCACGTCGACGGCGTTCGACTTGACCAGCATTTCGGTAATGTGCATGGCCTCTTCGCCGCTGCCCGGCTGACTGACCAGCAGAGTTTCGAGATCCACGCCCAATTTCTTGGCCCAGGTCGGGTCCAGCGCGTGTTCGGCGTCGATAAAGGCGGCGATGCCCCCCAATCGCTGAGCCTGCGCGACGACGTGCAGCGCCAAGGTGGTCTTGCCGCTCGATTCGGGACCGAACACCTCGACCACGCGGCCTCGCGGGATGCCGCGCCCGCCCAGGGCGATGTCCAGCGAGATGCTGCCCGTCGGAATGCCCGGTGGCGCGCCGCGCTGGTCCGCCCCCAGCGGCATGATGGCACCTTCGCCGAATTCCTTCTCAATCTGGGCAACGGTGTTCTTGAGCGAGGGATGAGAATCCAACATCTGTTCGGCTTCGGTCTTGCCGGGCGAGACCTTGTCGGCCTTGGTCGGGGAGGGTGCTTTCTTGGCCATGCGTGTTTTCGTTTTGTCCGTGGTGGGTGGTTGGGGTTGAACCGCGGTTCCGGTAACCATCGAAAGGCTCCTTTCGAATCCGAAGACAAGGGCGGCGCGACACCCGCGCCGGAACTGAACATCCGAACAGTATATCGGTGTTCCGTACGCCGCTCAAGAGGCTTTTGTTCGCTTTCTTGCCTCTCGAACTCGTCCACCCGCGAATTGGCCCTCGAATTCGGCTCCGAAGGGAACCTCTCCCTCCGTGGAACCGCACGAATTGTAACCGCTGGCCCCCAGGGTTGCCGAGAGGGTACACGGCTTTTTGACACAGAAAATGCCCCTGTCGAGGGGGGTCTCGTTTCATGCCCGATGGCCGATTGGCCGCTGACTCCACGAAGTGTCCCCCACGGCCCTCTTCGTCCTCCGCCGGATGGCCGGTGAAGGTGTGCGGCCGCCGTGCCCACTCAACACGTGCCGGACCCAATCCGGTTGCAAGCCGTCCATGGCCAGCGGGAATTCCGAGCGCGACTGTTGAACCGCGCTGATCCCGGGGGTACACTTGATAGACCATCTTTGTTGCCTCGATGGCCGATGGGGGACGGTCCCCCCGTCTCGATCCCACCCCGCACGACCCACCGTGCTTGAGTCCCCGAGAGCGAGTTTCGCATCGCGGCGAGCGTGCCGCGAGAATTCCGGCGGTTTCTTTTTCGGCCGCGCCGTATGGCGGTCCCGCCCATTGATTCTGCCTTCCCTTTTTTAGAGAGGAAATCTCATGTTGTCGACGAAACGTTTGGCGTGGTTCGTTGTTGTTGTCGCCCTGACCGCATTGTTGCCGGCCGCGAACCAACCGGCCCTCGGTCAGACCGAGGAACCCGAGGCGGCGAAGACCGAGCCGGCCGACGAGACAAAGGTCGATCCGTTTGTCGTTCCCGAGGGCGGACCGGCTGAGATGATCGACTACCTGAAGAGTCTTCAGAAGCTGCGTCCCAGCCCCCAGGACCGGGCCGCGATGATCCAGTTCATGGTCAAATCGGCAAAGCCCATGTGGGACGCCGCCGAGAAGGTTCTCTCGGACGAAACCGCGACGAAGGAGCAAAAGGTGATCGCCGCCAGGGCGAAGTTCGGCGCGCTGAGCATCCTGGTTCAACTCCGAAACGCCGACGCGGCCAAGGCGCTGGAGCAGTTCCCCCAAGAGCTTCTGGATTTGGGACTGACCGATTTGGCTCGGACGGCCCAGTCGCAAGCCCTCTCGATCGCACTGGCGAAGAGCGCGGCCGGCGTGCCCGGTGCTGCGCCGCTGGACGAAGTGGTCGGGAAGATTCAAGCCCTGGTTACCGAGCACCCCGATCCCAGAAGCGCCCAGTTGGCCTACGGGACCGTCTCGACGTTGCAGCAGGCGAACAAACTCGAACGGGCGGCCGAACTGTGCGACACGTTCGCGAAAGTCTTCACCGAGGGCGGCGACGAAAAGGGGAGTGAGCTGGCCGAGCGGTTCGCCGCCATCGCCCGTCGATTGCGGCTCATGGGCAACCCGATGAAGGTCGAAGGCACCCTGTTGGACGGCACGCCGCTCGACTGGGATTCCTATCGCGGTAAGGTCGTCTTGGTGCAGTTCTGGGCGACTTGGTGCGGCTTCTGCGTCAAGGAAATTCCCCACATCGAGGAGCAGTTCAACGAGTACCGCGACCGTGGTTTCGACGTGATCTCGATCAGCCTCGACCGCGGCCTGGAACCCTTGGAGAAGTTTCTCGAAAAGAAGCCGCTGCCCTGGGCCGTGGTCTACAAAGAGGGCGAGCGCAACCCGACCGCCGACTACTACGGCGTGACCGGCCTGCCGACCCTCATCCTGGTCGACAAGGAAGGCAAAGTCGTCTCGCTCAACGCTCGCGGGCCGAAACTCGACGAAGCCCTCGAAAAGCTCCTCGGTCCCCCCAAGGAAAAGAAGGACGACGCGGAACCCAAGGCGAACCTCTGAAAACCGCTTGAGTTTATTGAAGTCAAAACGCCATCGGGCGGCGGGTCGGAAGTTTTTCCGGCTCGCCGCCTTTTTTCGTTCACGACTGGACGGTGGTTTGAGTAGGAACTTGTGAACCCGGACTTGCAGGAGACGATGAGTCGTTGCGCCTCTCGCTTGCGCGTCGGTGTTGGCTCGTGAATCATCCGGGCAAACGGTTTTCTTCACGCGAAGACAGGGACGATTGCATCACGCGAAGTCGCGAAGCCGCGAAGAGAAGACTGACTTTGGTTTCCCCTTTTTCCGATCGTCTTTCCTTGCCCGTCGCTTGCCCTACCGGCTGCCGAGTTTCGATCGGCCGAGCGGCTCGTAGATGGGTCCCTCGGGCGTGAGCCGGCTCGAGAACAGCACCAGTTCCTCGACCCAGGTGGTCCCCGCCGGATACTCGGCCCGCTGGGCGAGCATCTCGGCGAGCGTTTTGAGTTCCGGGCCCGCCGACTTCACGCGGCCGAGCGTCAGATGGGGCTGGTAGCGTCGCGCCTCGGGACGAAAGCCGAGCTTTTGCAGCCGTTTTTCGACCTGTTTGTGCAAGTCCAACATGGGCCGGTCGTCGCCGCGACTGCCCAGCCAAACCGTCTTCGGGCGCGCGGCCGTCGGAAACGCCCCCGCGCCGCCCATGGCCAACTCGAACGGCTGGACCTCGGCGGCGGCCCGGCCGAGCGCCTGGCAAATGTCGGCCGTGTCGGTCAGCGTCACCTCGCCGAGAAACTGAACCGTCAGGTGCAAATTGTCGGCCTCGACCCAATTGACGTCGGCCCCCGAGGTCCGAAACTGCTCGATCAGCTCGACGGCCGCGCTGCGAACCGCGTCGTCGATCTCGACCGCGACGAATGTGCGAATGGTTTGACCCATCGGGCTCACTTCTCCGTGACAAAGGCTTCGATCCGGTCGAAAGCCGCCTCCAGATTCTCCATGCTCGTGGCGAACGACGCCCGAGCGTATCCCTCGGCGCCGAACGCGGCGCCCATGACCATGGCCACCTGCTTCTGCGACAACAACTCAAGACACCACTGGGTCGAGTCGTCGACCCGCACGCCGCCGTAGGTCCGCCCCAGGTGCTTGGCGATATTAATGAACGCATAGAACGCGCCACCCATCTCGGCGCAGCTCAGCCCGGCGATCGACGCAATCCGTTGCATCACGAAATTGCGCCGTTTGGTGAACTCGACGAGCATTTCGTCGACGCACTCCTGCGGGCCGCCGACCGCGGCCAACGCCGCGTATTGGCTGACGCTCGACGGGCACGACGTTTCCTGGCTCTGAAGATTGGCGATCGCCTTGGCCACGTCCAAGGGAGTCATGCTCCAACCGATCCGCCAGCCGGTCATCGCATAGGCCTTGCTCACGCCGTTGATGAGCATGGTCCGCTCGGCCAGCCCGGGCCGAAGCGTCGCGAAACTCGTAAAACGATGGCCCGGATAAACCAGCCGCTCGTAGATCTCGTCGGCCACGACCAGCAGATTCTTCTCGATCACCACGTCGGCCAGCGCGCCGAGTTCCTCGGGCGAGTACATGCTGCCGGTCGGATTCGACGGGCTGCACAGGAGCAAGACCTTCGTCTTGTCGGTGACGGCCGCGCGAAGCTGCTCGGGCTGGAGCTTGAAATCGGTCGCCTCGGTCGTGTTGACGACAACGGGAACCGCCTCATTTAGCTCGACCAGGGCGTTATAGCTGACCCAATAGGGAGCCGGAATGATGACCTCGTCGCCCGGATTGAGCAACGCCCGAAAGACGTTGTGCAAGGCGTGCTTCGCGCCGTTGCTGACGACCACCTGGGCCGGCTGATACTCCAGTCCGTGGACCTTTCGATATTGATCGACGACGGCCTGTTTCAAAGGGGCGATGCCGGTGGCGGCCGTATAGCGGGTGTGGCCGTCTTTCATCGCCTGAACGGCCGCCTCGCGGATGTGGGCCGGCGTGTCGAAGTCAGGCTCGCCCAGGCTCAGGTCATACACCTTCTTGCCCGATTCCTTCAATTCCCGAGCCTTGCCGGCCATGGCCAGGGTTTCCGAGGGCTTCAGGGCACGCACAACGTCAGAAATCGAAACACTCATCTCGGATACGGCTCCGTAAAACAGGGCGGTTGACGCGACTTCGGCTGATTTGGACAATGATAATGGTTCGGCCGCCCCTTTCCAAGTGGTGTAACCATCGACAGGGGACTGTCCCCTGTAGCCGTTCGGACCGCGATAGTCGCCTTTCGCTCCGCGAAAGTAGCGGAAAGTAGTCAGCGGCGCTACTTTCGCGGAGCGAAAGGCGACTATAAGCGACTATCGAGGTTAATCGCCGGCCGTGCCGCAACGACGCATGAGCGGTTACGTCCCCTTCAGAAAGGAACAGCAAGGCAAATGGCTTCTTCACGCATCGGTCTTTGGCTCATTGGCGCGCGCGGCGGCGTGGCGTCGACGGTTGTCACCGGTCTGGTAGCTCTTCGGCAACGGCTCATCCCGCCCATTGGCCTGACGACCGAACTGCCCGACTTCAAAAACCTCGACATGCCCGACTGGTCCGATTTCGTCGTCGGCGGGCATGAAATCCGCAATGTGCGGCTCTTCGACGAAGCCATGGACCTGGCCACGCGAAGCCGGGCGATCGACGTCGAACTGCTCCGTCGCGTCGAGCCCGATCTCAACGCGATCGACCGTCGCATTCGGCCGGGCACGCTCCTGGGCGTCGGCCCGACAATCGCGGGGTTGGCCAGCGACGGCATTGGCGTTCCTCGCAATGAAACGCCGCGCGAGGCCGTCGCGCGCATCCAAAAAGACCTCCGCGAGTTCGCGGCGGCCGAGAATCTCGAACACACGATCGTCGTCAACGTCGCGTCGACCGAGCCGCCCGTCGCCGATGCGGCCGGGCTGCCGACTGAATGGGAACCGTTCCAACGGCTGCTCGACAAGAGCCCGTGTCCGTTGCCGGCCAGTTCGCTCTATGCCGTTGCCGCACTCGACCTGGGCTGTTCGTACGTGAATTTCACCCCGTCGCTCGGCTCGACGCCTGCTGCCTTCGACGAGTTGGCCCGGGCTCGCCGCTCGCGGCACATGGGTTGCGACGGCAAGACGGGCGAGACGTTGATGAAGAGCGTGTTGGCGCCCATGTTCGCCCATCGTCACTTGGAAGTGATGAGTTGGGTCGGCCACAACATCTTCGGCAACCTCGACGGCCGCGTGCTCGACGATCCGGCGAACAAGCGGGCGAAGGTGGCCAGCAAGGACCACCTGCTTGGCGAGATTTTGGGCTACCGCCCGCAGACGCACGTCTCGATCGAACACATCGCGAGCCTGGGCGATTGGAAGACGGCGTGGGACCACATTCATTTTCGCGGCTTTTTGGGCACTCCGATGGTGCTGCAATTCATCTGGCAAGGATGCGATTCGCTGCTGGCTGCCCCGCTGGTGCTCGATCTGGCCCGGCTGACCGACGCGGCGCGTCGTCGCGGCGAAACGGGCCCCATGACGTTCCTGGCCGGCTTCTTCAAAAGCCCCCGAGGCGTGGCCGAACAAGGATTCGTCCGCCAATTCGAAATGCTCGAAACGTGGCTCGGCAACCCAAGCAAGCCAAACCCAGGCGAGCGCAACTGAGGCGAGCGGGGGACGTAAGTCCCCTGTTAACCCTGATTATGCACGAGCCGACACCAACCCGAAGCGCAAGCGAGAGGTGCGCAACGACTTACCGTCGCTTGTAAATCCGGCTGGCATTTCGCACGCCGCGCCGAAATCGCGGGCTCGTGAATGATCCGGGTCAACCACGTTTGCCCCCCATTCCGTCGGATGCCTCTCGACGCACCACCATTCCGTAGGGTGCGTCACGACGCACCTGCCGCCCGGAATGGCCGCAACCCGGAATATGGTTGACATTTACCAAACCTCGGGGTCGAATAGAAGTTAGGGTATGTTTGGCGGCTTTTTGGCCGCAGGATGCCCCCCCATCAAGGGCAAGGCTGAAGGGCACTGCGCGCTTAGGGCGGCCGCGAGCCGCCGGACGAGGAGAATTGCGGTGAAGAGGCTTCTGAATGTCCCGCGTGTCCCGGGTGGCCCAGGTTCTCGAACCTGGGTGCCGAAGGCACAAGAGGTTTGTCGCGGCTACACGCTTGTCGAGATGCTCATGTCGGTGGCGCTGACGCTCTTGATGATGATGTTCGTGGTGCAGATATTCGGGCTGGTCGGCCAGAGTGTCGACACGTCGCGCGCCGTGCTCGAGATGAACGACCAGTTGCGATCGGCCACCGACCGGCTCCGCAAGGACCTCCAAGGCGCGACGGCCGACATGAACCCCCCGCTCTCGCCGGAGGCGGGCAAGGGATATTTTGAGATTATCGAAGGCCCGATCGGGCCGGTGAACACACTCGAAAACGTCGCCTTCAACACGAACGACCCCAGCAACATCATCCACGACTCAACGGTCGCCGACAACGACGACATCCTCATGTTCACGTCGCGAAGCCGCGGCGAGCCGTTCGTGGGACGTGTGTTTCTCAGGTCTCCTAATCCGGTTGAATGCACGCAAGGCAGGCAGTATAGCGCCGAATCACCGTTGGCCGAGGTTTGTTACTTCGTTCGTGGAACAACACTCTACCGACGCGTTCTGGTGATCAAGCCCGAATTCGATTGCGATACCTTTATGCCATCGCCGCCAGAGCATCCTCAGACGGTGGGCCTAACGCCTCTGACGTTCCAGCGTTTGTATCTGGGCTTGCCTGCGGGAGCCGGCATCCCTGCACTGCCCGCTCTCTTTGCGAGCATCATCGACCCCAACGGAGACCCCGATTACGCGAAGTGGGGATTCTACAACAACTTCGATTTGTCGGTTCGCTTTCAGGGCGATCCGGCCAATCAGAACACGTGGGTCTGGGTTCCCAACACGCTGGCTGATCTGACGAAGCGGGAGAATCGGTTCGCACACCAACCGACGGGCTATGCCTTTCCGCATCATCCTCACATGGTCTTGGGCTGGCAGTACCTTGGTCTGCCCACGCTTCGCGAGTGCTCGTGGTGTCGCGACCCACGTGATCCCAGCAATGTGACAGGCGCTTGGTGGCCGGGCCTTGAACTGCCTCTGATTCCGTTGACGGACGACGACAGCATTGACCAGGATAACTCCACGAACACCATCGGCCCGTTCGACTCCTGGAACAACCCGCCGCTACCGTTTAACGAGGTCGATCCCGACACGGGCACGCTCACGGGCTACATGGGCCCGCGCGTCGCCGAGGACGTGCTCCTGACCAATGTCATCGGCTTCGACGTCAAGGTTTGGGATCCGGGGGCGCCGTTGGTAGGTGTCGATGTGAACAACACGCCGGGCGATCCGAGCGACGATGTGAGCCTCGCACCGGGAGACGCACGTTACCTGGATGCACTTCGACGCGCGATCGGTCTCACCACGCCGTTT
>DOEZ01000603.1 GCA_003532715.1 Planctomycetaceae bacterium | reverse complement strand
AACCGACGCAAAAATGATCATGACAACCCGAACGCTCGACCAGTCGGGCAAGACGGCCATCCAGGCTAGATAGGCCAATTGCAGCAGCGAGATCAGCACCATGGCGCGAGCCCACCCCGGCGCCGTCGCCGGATTCAAATGCCAAAACGCGGGCAACGCCCCCACCACGACCAGCACGCCCAACACGGCCGCGAGCCATCGCACCGTGGCGACATGCCCCGGATCGGCTCGGTAAACGCCTTCGGGCAAACGTTCCGGGCGGTGATTCGCGCGGCGACGATCGGTGGCTACAGTCGGTTCCACCAGCGGCAAACTCGATTTCGTGGAATCCGAGGGTAGCGGCATGGCTTCAATGCGGTTCGCCGATCGACCGAAGATACTTCGCCAATCGGATTTCGAGATCCAATAAATCCTGCCAGCGGCGTTGCGGAATCGTGGCCGATTCGGTCTTCTGCGACACCTGCGCCGATTCGAGCAAGCCGCGCAGCCGAAGATGCATGTATTGCAGCAACTCGCTGAGCTGGGCGTTTTGCCCGGGGCTGAGTCCGTCGGGCAATTCGGGCGGAAGCAGCGTATGCAGTGTTGCCTGGGCACCGGGATTCTCGGTCCAGTTCAACTCAAAGTCGAGCGACACCGAAGAGGTTGCCTGATCGAGGTCGTCGCCGTCGAGCGTGACGCCCGCCGACATGTCGACACCCCGCAGACCGGCCAACCGCCGGGCGATGTCGTCCTCCGACCCGCACAGCAGCAGCGAGCGGCCCAGCGAAATGAGGTCGCCGGGACGCAGAATCCAAAGCTGGACCGTTTCGCCGTTTACCTTCGTGCCGTTGGTGCTTTCTAGGTCGGTCAGCACAAGCCGTCCGCCGTCTTCCTGGATTTTCAAGTGAAAACGGCTGATGCGTTCGTCGTTCAGTTGGACCAGGTTGCCTTCCTCGCGACCGATGGTCACCGGGGTGGGCAGGTTGTCAAAAACCTGACCTCGGTCCGAACCGTCCAGAACTCGTAAGGTCACCAGTGCCATGAGAAAGCAGTCTGCCTGAGAAGATAACGACAACACGCGAAGCACAACACCTACTATACACTATATGCACACTATCAGGCTAGCGAAGGAGCCATACCCATGTCGTGGGGGTGACTGCGGCCATGCAGGGGGTCGTGATCGGTTCAGAACTCGGTGTCGATGTCGGCCCGGGTGAGATACCAATTGCTCGGGTCGAGCAACTTGAAGCGAGGGATTCCAAGCTCGACTGCGTCGGCATGGAGCATGATTTTCCACGACGAGGGCCGCCGCTGGAAGCCGAATCGTCTCAGGCGGCGCGTCACCGACTTCGCACCGCTGAAGACGGTCACGACGGCCTTGGCCTTCTGAATCCGCATAACGCGAATGAACTCGGCCAAGACGGCGTCGCCGTGCGACTCGTCGAGACAGAGGAAGTCGGCCACATAGGCCACCCCGTCGCGCCGGTGGTAAACCAGGTAAGCCAGAAGCCGATCGCTCGGATCGCTCAGACACAGCGTCCGAAACACGGTGTCCGGCGCGCCGCAAAAACGCCAATTGAGATAATCGGCCGTTCGCTCGCCGAAAATGGGGAATCGGTCGGCCGCATCGCGGGCGAGCCGGTCGAAGCGCTGATCAAAATGGTCGGTGATTTCGACGCGATGGTGGCGCCGTCGCCAATAGCGCGATTCGGGCGAGCGGAGCCAAAGGGCCGCGTCGAGCCCCAGCGACGCAAGGTTGCCGACAACGCCTCGTGGCATTCTTTCGGAGAAGTACGCACGGCTCTCCAGCGGTCGCGCCCAGCGTTGCACCGTGCCGACGATCTCGTAGCCCACGCGGCGCAGCACCGCTTCGCTCTGGGCGTTCGGCAGCCCGTAGATCAGGGCCGCGCGCCCGTCGCCCGCCACGTCGATGACCGAACGCTGCAATCGCATGGCCAGCCCACCCAGTCGATGGCTCCGGTCGACGTTCAGGTCGATCGGCTGGCCGGCCGAGCGTTGCGTGCCGAACACTCGCATCTCGCGCGACAACAGTCCGATCGCGCCGACCGCATTACCTAATGCATCGCACCCGAGCCAGCCGCGCGCGCGACCGCTTCGATAGAGCCACTCGAACCGCTCCGGCGCGCCCTCGGGCAGATTGCGCCGCCAAAGCCCCAGAATGGCTTCGCGATCGCGGTTCACGTCCAACGGCCGAACCGTCGGCACGGTCGCCTTGGGACGTTCGTCGATGGTCGTGTTGCCGGGTGCGTCCATTAGTATGAACTCCTCGCGGACGGGCTCAGTACCCGTTTATGGACCAGCCGTATGTGGGATAGCCGTATATAGACCAGCCACCTGTGGGACAGCCGCATGTGGGATAGCCACCCTCGGCTGTCGTGGGCAGTTCTTCACATCCGGAGGCAAGTGTGCTACCTGTGGGATAGCCGCATGTGGGATAGCTGCCCTCGGCTGTCATGGGCCGTTCTTCACACTCGTGGGCCGGTGTGCTACATGCGACCAGCAGGGGCGCGGCGTGTAGATAGCGAGCCACGCGTCGCTTGGCGTCGATGTCGCGATAGACCCACTCGACCTGTTGCGCCGTCAGACCGATCGCCGCCGCGACCGCCTCGGGCTCGACTCCCCGATCCTTCGCGTAAAGACATGCATCCAGTTTGTCGTACGGCAGCGAGAAGTAGAATTCCTCCTGCGACTGCGGTAGCGAGTACGTATCGGTCGTCGGCGGCCGGTCGAGTATCTCGCGAGGCACGCCCAAGTGCTCGGCGAGTTGGTAAACCTGGGTCTTGTAGAGATGGGCGATCGGCTTGAAATCGGCCGAGCCATCGCCATTCTTCACGAAAAAGCCTTGGTCGTATTCGAGCCGGTTCGGCGTGCCCACCACGGCGTAGTTGAGCCGGTCGGCATGGTAGTATTCGAGCATCTTGCGCGTTCGCTGCTTGAAATTCGTCGCCGCCACGATCGTCTGGTAGGCTTCCAGCGGCAGCCGCTCGCGAACCGTCTGGCCGTTTGATGTTTCGATAACGATCGACGAAATGCGATAGGGACTGCCGTCGAGCACGTCGGGCAGCACGATCTTGAAGCGGCAGCCCGAGCCGAACTCGGGAAACACGCTTCGAATCGCCTCGTCGCGCCGGCCGTAGCAGCCGGCCGCATCGAGGATACCGCTGATGTCCTCCAACACCGTCGCGATGCCCAGGCGGTCGGCCACCAATCGCGACAGCTCGAGCGTGTCGTCGGCCGAGTCGCGCTCGGGCATCAGCACGCCGAGCACTCTTCGCGGGCCGAGTGCCTCGACGCACAGCGCGGCGGCCGTGCTGCTGTCGATTCCGCCCGAAAGACCCACGACGGCCCCCTTGCGTCGCAACTGCCCGCCGACCTGCCGCCGAATGACATTGGTGATCCGTCGGACCTCGTCCGGCGCGTCAAGCACCAGGGCGTTGACGTCGAACATGGTGGGTGTCTTAAGATTGTTCATACCTTCAGTTCCTGTTTCAGTATCTTTCCGTTGTCCGATTTGGGCAGTTCGTCGCGGAATTCGACGAATTGCGGGACCATGAAATCTTCAAGCCGGCCGGCGCAATGGCCCAGAATTTCCTTCGCGTCGAGGTTGAACCCCGGCTTCGTCACGACAAACGCCTTGATTGCCTCGCCCAAGATGGCGTCGGGCACGCCGACGACGGCCGTTTCGGCCACCGCCGGGTGGCGGTGGATGACGTCCTCGACCTCTCGCGGGCTCACTTTCTCGCCGCGACTCTTGATGATGTCGTCCTTGCGCGCGACGAAATACAAGTAACCTTCCTCATCGACGCGGAACAGGTCGTTCGTATGCAACACGGGCCGGTCGTCGTCGAACGGCCCCGGACGCAACGCGGCCGCCGTGGCCTCGGGCATGTCCCAGTAGCCCTTCATGACGTGCGAGCCGCGGACGACCAACTCGCCCGTCTCGCCCGGCGCGACCCGCTTGCCCAACGCATCGACCACGGCGACTTCCTGGTTGGGCATGCCTCGGCCAACCGACGCGGGCCGCTGGTCGACTTGGTCGGCCGGCAGGTAGCTCACCCGGGCGCACTCGGTCTGGCCGTACATGGGGATGATTCTCGCTCGGGGGACGATCTGGCGAAGTCGTTCGAGGTGTTCGACCGGCAAAGCGGCCCCGGCGCTGGTGATGTAACGCAGGCTCGATAGATCGTATTTCGAGAGGTCCATCTGAAGCAGCAAGGCAGCCATGGTGGGCACAAGCGGCAAGCCCGTCGCGCGCTCCTGGACCAGACGGCTCAGGACGGCGTGGGGATAGGCCAACGACGGTTCGAGCACGACCGTGCCGCCGAACCACGCCGCCATGAGCACCTGGTATAGCCCGTAGCCGAACGACAGGGGAAGGACGTTCAGGATAACGTCGTCGGACTGGTTTTCGAGGTAGGTGATGATCGACCGCGCGGCCGAGACCATGTTCAGGTGCGTGAGCATCACGCCCTTCGGCGAACCGGTCGAGCCGGACGTATACAGTAGCGAGGCCAGATCCATGTCGATCGTCCCGATTTCCGGCGGGCTCGTTCGCTGTGCGTAACGCTCCAGCAGATCGTCCATCGCCCACGAGACGGGCGAGAATTGCTCCGTTTCGCCGGTACCCGGGCCCGAGGTAATCACCGCGCGGAGGTGTTTTCGCTCGGCGAGCATGGGACGCATTTCGCCCAGGCTTCGGCTCGGCAGGATGATCGCGGCCGCTCGTGAATGGTCGAGCAGGAAGGCCAGCTTCGGCGACTTGGTCGTTGGATTGACCATGACGAATACGCCGCCCGCCTTGAGCACGGCGAAGATTGACGCGACGCAATCGATCGTGTTGCCCAGATGGATGACCACCCGGTCGCCGCGACCCACGCCCAGCGACCGCAAGGCGTGAGCCAGCCGGTTCGACCGCCGCTCCAACTCGGCAAAGGTCACACGGTCGTTTCCGCGGATCAGAGCCGTCTTGTCGGGCGTTCGCGAAGCCGTCTGTTCGAGAAACGATGGAACGAGCATGGTTCGAATTCCTTCTCGGGGTCAGCACCAGGCGGCGGCCTGTTTCGACACGACAAACTCCACGATCCGATTGATCGAATCGAGGTTATCGGGCACGAGTTCGTCGTCCTCGATCTTGATCCGGTATTCTCGCTCCAAATGGCCGACCAATTCGAGCACGCCGGTCGAATCAATCAGCCCCATGTCGAGAAAGGACTCGTCGTTCGAAAAATTGGGCTCTCGACCAAAAAGGAAGTTGTCCTTGATGAACTCGCGAAGTGCTTCGGTGGTGATGGTCATGTCGTTTCTACCTTGTCAAACGGGTATAGTTGTGTCACAGTTCGCCTCCGGCGCGGCGTCGTCGATCAGGCTTGGCGCCGTTTGTCCGACCGGCTCGATCCGTGGCGATTCGCCGGAAGACGGTTGGTTTCGTAGGAACTGCTCGACGAGCAGTTGTGTCGATAGGATGCCGACCAGGGCCATGTTGTCGCGCTGGCCGACAAGGTCGCCCCGGGCGGCCTTGCGAACGAGCGATTCAACCGCCTCGGGCCGGAAGATCGCGTCTTGAGCGATCCGCTCGGGCGAAAGAAGCTCCTCCACGTACTCGGGTGGAACTCGGCCGTTTTCGGGCCCGAAGAAACTGGCCGCGTCGGGGGCCCGATACGGCTGCTTCGCTCGACGCGCGATCGAATCGGGAACGTAATCGCGCGAGGCTAGCTTCAGCAGGTGCTTCTCGCGAAGTCCTCTCAGCTTCAAACGCGGCGGCACGCGCGACGCAAACTCGACCACGCGGTGATCGAGAAACGGATAACGCCCCTCGACGCCGTGCGCCATCGCCATCCGATCGCCCTGCGACGAAAGCAGATAGCCGGGCAGAAAAATGGTCGATTCGAGGTACTGGGCCTGGCACATCGCGGGCCAATCGCCGAATTCGTCGGGCAACGAGGCAAGACAGTCGACGNNAAGAACGTCTTCAGCCGCGACGTCAACTCCCAACGTGGCAGATGCGAAAAGAGCCGGTTCGTCGGACCGTCGGCGTCAACATGAAAAAATGCCTTCTTGTAGGCCAGCGACTGCGATTGTAGATTCGGCAAATACGGGTACAGTTTCTGGAGCAAGAGGGGGCGCCAGGCCGAATCGGGCTGCCGAGCCCAAAACCGGCGAACCTTGGCCTCCTTGAAAATATTGTAGCCGCCGAACATCTCGTCGGCCCCCTCGCCGGTGACAACCACCTTGAAGCCCGACTCCTGGACCAACTGCGACAGCAGAAACAGCGGCGCCGGCGCGGTCCGCAACAGCGGCCGCTCGGCGTGCCGAATGACCGCCGGAAATACCTCGCCGATGTCTCGGGCCGTGCAACGAATCGCCTCGTGATGGGTCCCCAGGGCCTCGACGGCACGACGCTGGTGCTCGCTCTCGTCGTATTCGGACTGGTCGAACGTGATCGAAAATGTCCGCAACGGGGCGTCCGTCGCCCGCTGGATCAACGCCGTCGTGAGCGTCGAATCGAGGCCGCCGCTGAGATACGCCCCGACCGGCACGTCGCTTCGCAGCCGAAGCCGCGTCGCGTCGAAAAGCAGCTCGATCAGTTCGTCGGCCCATTGCTGGTTGGACTTGTCCGACACGTCGGGTTCGAAATCCAAGTCCCAGTATTGCTCGACGCTCAAACGGCCCGCATGCCATGTCAGATTGTGGCCCGGTGGAAGCTCGCGAATTCCCTCGAAAACCGTTCTCGGCGTCAAGGGCGACCAGTAGGTGAAGACCTGGTCGAGGCCGATCGGATCGATCCGCCGTGGCACGTCGGGATCGACGAAGATCGCCTTCGCCTCCGAGGCGAACACAAACCGATCGCCCTGTTGTGTGTAGTATAAGGGCCGGACGCCCAGACGGTCTCGCGAAAGGAACAGTTGACGTCGCCGTTCGTCCCACACGGCAAACGCCCACTGGCCGTTGAATCGCTCGACGCACGCGTTGCCCCACTCCTCGTAGGCGTGGAGAATGACCTCGGTGTCGGAGCGGGTTCGGAACCGGTGCCCCTTGGCCGTCAGTTGCCGACGCAACTCGATGTAGTTGAATATCTCGCCGTTGAACGTGATCCAGAGTCCCGACTCGCCGTTACCCATGGGCTGGTGCCCGCCGGCCGGATCGATGATGCTCAGCCGCGCGTGTCCGAGACCCACGAATCGGTCGATATGGACGCCGCGCTCGTCGGGCCCGCGATGCGCCAGCGCGGCCACCATGCGATGAAGCGTCCGAGAATCGACCGCACGCCCGCCGCTCACGATTCCAACAATGCCGCACACGCTGGTCTATTCCTTGCAAATGCCGGACTGGCGGCACGGTGGATGCGGCCGTCCGGAGGAAGCCGCACCTCGCCTCGCGGGTCGAAGCACCCGCGCCGTTCGCGCCTCGACACAAGGCCGCAACGGGACAAAGAAGCATAGCTTATTCGTAGGGTATCGAAGCCTGGTCGTCGGGATGACCAGCCGGTTGAGACGCCGACGACGGCATAACCCCCCTAAAGAATTATTTTTCGCCGCCGGATCGCCCCAGGCCGTCTTTTTTGGTCAACACTGAACCACTCGTCTTGCCCGTCCGTATTACCTACTTGGGACATTGTTGCTTCTCCGAGCCACGGCCCTTACGGCGAATCAGAATCATGTTAGAGCTAAAGAACGTGAAAAAATCGTTCACCGAGCCGGACGGCGGCGAGTTGCCGATCCTGGACATCGAGGATTTCCGCCTCGACGCCGGTGAACAGATGGCCCTGGTGGGCCGCAGCGGCTGCGGAAAATCGACACTCCTGTACGTCATTTCGGGCATCAGCCGGCCGGATTCCGGTAAGGTGCAGGTCGGCGACTGGGACATCACCCTCTTCACCGAGGCCGAATGCGACCGCTTTCGCGCCGAGCAGATCGGCTACGTCTTCCAGACGTTCAATCTGTTGCCCGGCTTCACCGCCCTGGAAAACGTCATGCTCGGCATGAGGTTCGCCGGCGGACGGGTCGACCCGAATCGGGCGAAGCATCTGCTCGAGCGCGTCGGACTGGGACATCGCATGACGCACAGGCCGACGCAACTGTCGGTCGGCGAGCAACAGCGGGTGTCCGTGGCCCGCGGCTTGGCCAACCGGCCGCGGCTTCTTCTGGCCGACGAGCCGACGGCCAACGTCGACGCCGGTCATCAGCAGCAGGTGGTCGACATGCTGCGAGACGGATGCCGCGAGGAGAACGTGGCACTCATGGTGGTCACCCACACCCCCGAGGTGGCCCGACAATTCGAACGCATTGACAATCTCGAAGAATTCAACCGCGCGGTGGTGATCGCATGAGTCTCTGGAAAATTGCATGGCGAAGCATTCAACAGCGAGCACTGGCCTCGGTCCTAACGGCATTCGCCATGGGCCTCGGCGTGGCCCTGGTCGTGTCGGTCCTGGTGATCCACGGAGTCGTCGACCAATCCTTCCGGCGGGGAGCACAGGGCTACGACCTGATCGTCGGCGCGAAGGGCGAGTCGATCCAATTGGTGCTCAATACGGTCTTTCACCTTGGGATGGCGCCCGAGAATATCCCTTATAGTTATTACGATGAACTGATCGAAGGCCGCTTTTCGCGAGCCGTCGAGACGGCCATTCCGGTCGCCATGGGCCATGCCTACAAGACGTATCCGGTTATCGCCACCGTGCCCGACATGTTCGATCGCCTCAAGTACATGGGCGATCGGGAATACGAGTTTGCCGAAGGCCGGAATTTCGACGTCAACCAACCGTTCGAGGCGGTCATCGGAAGCACGGTCGCAAGAAAGCTCAAGATGAAGGTCGGCGACACATTCCGGCCCACCCATCCCGGCGAAGACATCACCGGCGATGCCGAGGACGAAAGCCACGAACCGATTACGATCGTCGGCATCCTCGCGCACACGGGCACGCCGAACGACCGGGCCATCTTCATGAATCTCGAAGGGTTCTATCATTTCGACTGCCATCAGGGCGGGCCGGGCACGGTCCGGCAGTACCTCAAGGGCAAGGCAGGCGACTCGAATACGACGAAAAGCGACTCGGCCGAGTCCCACGCGAAATCGGAGGAGTCGAAGAGCGACGCCGCGCCAGGTCTGCCGGGCATCGACGCCGCGGACGACCACGACCACGAATCGCCGCCCGCCAAACTCGATTCGCACGAACACGACGACGCCGAGCACGATCATGCGAAGTCGCCCGATGCACTCGCCGAGCTCTCGCACGACGCGCGCGACAATCCACACGGTACGCATCATCACGGTCCGACCCCGCTGGCCGACCGCAAGCTTTCGGCCGTGCTGGTCTGCACCGACAGCGACAATCAGGCGTTGGGCATGCAGTTGCGGAGCATCATCAACGAGGAGAACGACGCCCAAGCCGTCGCCCCGACCGAGATCATCTCGCAACTCTTCGACGGAATCATCGGCAACATCCAGTTGATCCTCGTCATCCTGGCGGTGCTGGTCGTCGTCGTGGCTGGCATCGGCATCCTGGTGAGCATCTACAACTCGATGAGCGATCGGCGGCATGAAATCGCCGTGATGAGGGCCTTGGGCGCGAGCCGCATGATGGTCGGCACGATCATCCTGCTCGAATCCATTCTCCTCTCGCTAGGCGGCGGACTGTTTGGATTACTGCTCGGGCACGGATTGGTCGGCCTTCTGGCGCCGACCATCGCCGAACACACGGGCGTCATCGTCAGCGCCTTCCAATTCCAGTGGAACGAATTGATTCTCATTCCCGGATTGATTACACTGGCCTCGCTGGTCGGGTACGTGCCCGCGGCCGTGGCCTATCGGACCGACGTAGCCAAATCGCTCGCGGCGAATCAGTAGGAACGATCGAGGGAAGGTCAAGAGACAGAACATCGCCGCCCTAGGACAGCAGCACGCATGAGCACCGAAGAACAGCCGTCGAAGCCCACCAGCTCCAAGCCCCAGCAGCGCTATCGCGGCAAGGAATGGACCAGCCGCGAGGCGGAGGACGCGGCGCGCGGCGTCTACCGGCGCGTCGAGCCGCTGGCGGTCATCAGCCTTGTGTTGGGGCTGCTCGCCTTCCTGCCCATGTTCGGTTGGCCGATGATTCCGATCCCCCTCGCTGGAATCCTTTTCGGGTTGCTCGCCTTGCGGCAAATCGCCAACCTGCCCGGCGAGAAAACCGGTCGAGGCATTGCTTTTGGCGGTCTTTGCGTTTCGATCGTCTTCGGGCTTATCGGGATAGCCGCATACCTGCAGATCGCCCACGGGGTGCCGATCGGCTATAAGAGCATCAATTTCCTTGAAATCCAGCCCGACAAGGATCTTGGCGAGATCATTCCCGAGGAAATCCTTGAATTGGAGGACAAGTTCGTATTCATCCGCGGTTTTATGTATCCAGGACGACGAAGCACGGGTATTCAGCAATTCGTCCTGGTCCCTTCCCAGTGGCACTGTAAATTCTGTCAGCGCGAGCTGTCCTCGACCGAAATGATCCGGGTGACCATGACCGGCGACCTGTTGGCCGACTACACCGGGCACATGGTTGGGGTGGGTGGCAAGCTGAAAATCGATCGCCGAGAAGCCCTCAAACCGCTGGGCGGAATGCCTTACCAGATTGAGGCCGACGTCTTTCGTGACTGAGCCCGCCCGAAGCCGGATCGCGGAATTCTCCCGAAACATTGCCGCGGTTGCCCAATCGTCCCAAACGACAAACCCTCTTCCGCAAATGGGCTTCGGTCGATATACTTCATGGGCACGGATCAGTCGCGGGTCCATGCCGAACCAGATCGCAAGCCATTTTGTTGAAACGAGTTATCCCTGTTTGTTATGGGGCGATGTTTCGCATGGCGTGGCGAGAACACCCGCTTGTGAACCGCACGCCTTACTACGGTACCGATCCGGTTGACCCGAATCACCTACCTCCCCCTACCTAAGCTCCGAGAAGCATCACCGCTCGATATGGCCAAGTACATCGTTCGCTACGGTTCGATGCGTTTGCTGGGGGCATTCGATTGCCCGGAAGAGGCGGTCTTCGCGCGCGGAACGAAAGTTATCGCCCGGACCGGACGCGGGCTCGAAGCCGGCGAGATCCTTTGCGAGGCCACCGAAGAAGCGTTCGAGCAACTCCGCGAGGCCGGGGGACGAATTCTCCGCGAAATGACCGCCGACGATGCTCGCGACATCTCGCGGCTCTGCGAACACCAGCACGAGCAATTCGCCACCTGTCAGCAATGCATCCAGAAGCTCGGGTTGGCCATGGAATTGGTCGACCTGGAGCACCTGTTCGGCGGCGAGCGCATCATCGTCTACTACCTGGCCGAGGGACGCGTCGATTTCCGCGAACTGGTCCGCATGTTGGCCGGCGAGTTTCAGACGCGGATTGAAATGCGCCAAATCGGCGTTCGCGACGAAGCCAAGCTGATGGCCGACTACGGCGACTGCGGAAACCCGGTTTGCTGCAACACGCACTTGATCGAAATGCCCCCCGTCTCGATGAAGATGGCCAAACTCCAGAAAGCAACGCTCGATCCGACGAAGATATCGGGGCGGTGTGGACGGTTGAAGTGCTGTCTTCGCTACGAATACGACGTCTACGAACAACTCCAAAAGGATCTTCCGCCGATCGGCTCGACCGTGACGACCTCCACCGGGCCGATGCGAGTCCTGGCGCACGAAATCCTGGCCGGCCGGTTGCTCGTTGAGGATGGGGAGCGGGTTCGCCACCTGATTGACGCGGCCGACGTCCGCCGCCCGACCGATGACGCCCCGCCAGAATCGACCGGCAAAGACGAATAGAGACTTGGAACCCCGAGAGTCGCCTCCCGCATTATTCCTCGATCGACTTTTTATCATCCTTGCCATGCTTGATCCGTCGCATCCCATTGTCGAACTTCTGAAGCAGGATCCGCGATACACGTTCGACGCGTACGTGTTCGTGTTCGAAGCGCTCAACCACGCGCAGAACATCTTGGGCATGGGCGAAGAGATTGCGTCGGAATCGAGCGAAGGAGAAGATGAAGGGCAGACGCCAGAACGGCACGTGACCGGCCAACAGTTGTGCGAGGCCATTCGCCAGTTCGCGATCGAACAATACGGCTACATGGCCAAGGACGTCCTAGCCAGTTGGGGAATCCGTGAGACGGGCGATTTCGGCGAGATCGTCTTCAACCTGATCCGGATCGGTCAAATGCGAAAGACGCCCGAAGACAGCCGGGCCGACTTCGATAACGTCTACGATTTCGAGACGGCCTTTCGGCAGGAATTCAAGATAGCGCCCCCACAGGAGCCGTAGTCGCCATGGCCCGCCCCCAGAGTCCTCCCCACCAGTCTCACGTGACGGGGCGGCTTCACCCCCTGCCCGCCCCCTCCAGGCCTCAGAAAATGCTCCTGGGCCTGAGCGCCGTTCTGCTGGCCGCGTGGATCGCCTTTCTCGTGACGCTCACGCAACTCGCCTAGAAACACACCAACCACTTTCGGGGGGAATGGTTGTCGTCGCCCCTTGTCACAAAACGTCTCGAATGCGACAATCGCCTCTTCGTGGGAGGTGGTTGGAGCACGCGAGGGCCCGAGCAGTCGCCACGTCGATTGGTTCGCGGCCTCTTCTTTCCAAGTGGAGTGCGAGAGAGATGAAACTAGTCCCCTTGGGCGATAAGGTTGTCGTCCGGCGACTCGAAGCCGAGGAAATCACCGTCGGCGGCATTGTCTTGCCGGAACAAGCCCGAGAAAGGCCAAAACAGGGCCGCGTCTTGTCGGTCGGCGACGGCCGCCTGCTGTCCGACGGAACCCGCGTCGACCTGGGGGTGAAGGAGGGCGACAGAGTCCTCTTCAACAGCTACGCGGGCACCGAAGTCAAAATTCGCGAGGAAGAACTCCTCATCATGCGCGAGGACGAGATTCTGGCCGTGGTCGAGGGGGGCGCGTAAGAAACGCGATAGATAGAGAAACCAACGATGCTCGACCGGAAATTCATCGTCGAAAACGCGCAACTCGTCCAGAAGAACTGCGAAAACCGAGGCGTCGGAGCCGATGTCGCCCGATTCGTCGAACTGGAAGCCGACCGCAAGACTCGCCAAGTCGAAGTCGAACAACTCAATCGCCGGGCGAACGAAGTCTCGAAGTCGATCGGCCAAGCCAAGGACGCCCAACAACGCGAGGCCCGAAAGGCCGAGGGTCGCGAGATTCGCGAGCAGGTCGCCCGGCTCAATGCCGAATTGGACGCGATCGAGGCCGAGCAAACGTTCATTCAGGGCACGATCCCCAATATGTCGCACCCCGACGCTCCCGTTGGAGTGGACGACAAGGCCAACCTCGAGATTGCCCGGGGTAAATCGGAACCGCGAGAGTTCGACTTTCCGCCGCTCGACCACGTCGAGTTGGGCGAAAGGCTCGACCTGTTCGATTTCGAGGCGGGGGCTCGCGTGGCCGGCGCCGGGTTCTATTTCCTCAAGAACGACGCCGTGCTGCTCGAACTGGCCCTGCAGCAGTTCGCCGTGCGGACCCTGCTGGCCGAGGGCTTCACGCCCATGACCACCCCCGATCTGGCCCGAAACGATGTCTTGCAGGGGACCGGGTTCATCCCTCGCGGACCGGAAACCCAAATCTACAGCATCGAAAACTCCGACCTGAGCCTGATCGCGACGGCCGAAATTCCCCTCGGCGGACTGTTGGCCGGCCAGACAATCGACGCCGACGACCTGCCGCTGAAGTTTTGCGGCACAAGCCACTGTTTTCGCACCGAGGCGGGGGCGGCCGGCCGCGCCACGCGAGGGCTCTACCGGGTTCACCAGTTCACGAAGATTGAGATGTTCGCCTTCACCCTGCCCGAGGGGAGCGAGGCCATGCTCGAACACCTCCGCGCGATGGAGTGCCGCCTGTTCGACGATTTGGAGATCCCGTTCCGCGTGGTTGATACGGCCACGGGCGACCTGGGCGGCCCGGCCTATCGCAAGTACGACCTCGAGGCGTGGATGCCAGGCCGGGGCGAGTATGGCGAGGTTACCAGCACGAGCAATTGCACCGATTACCAGGCTCGGCGGCTCAACGCTCGCTACAAGATCAAGGGCGAGAAGGGGACCCACTTCGTCCACACGCTCAACGGAACGGCCATCGCGATCAGCCGCGGATTGATCGCCGTCCTCGAAAACCACCAGCAGGCCGACGGCTCCGTCGTCGTTCCCGAGGTGCTCCGCGCGGCCGTCGGCAAGGATCGAATCGAGCCGGTCGCGCACGGCTCGAAGCAGTAGCCCCTCTTCGCGAGCCCTTCGTGTGAATTCGCGTCCATTCGCGGGCGTTTTCTTCTCAGCCCTCTCTTTCGGCTGTCAAAATGGGGTGTTTAGGCTGTCTTTGCTGATTTCGCAGACTCTCCCGACAACCTCGGAATAATTGCTGCAATCGGTATATTCGCCCGATTCGTTACATAAGGCATGAGCCGTACAACCGGTCCCTGTCTTCATCCCTCGTAGATTTTTTGCCAAATTGCCATAGGAGAGACAGAAAATGGTCATCTCGCCAAGAATCGGGAAGAGCGTGCTCTTCGTGGCTCTTGTCGGTGCCGTCGCGTTGGCCGGCAGCCGAGCATTCGCCCTCGACGAAACCCCATCCCCGACTCCATCCACCCGAAGCGGCAAAGCGCTGACGCCGATTCCCGACGCCGCCACCACGCCGGACGCCCTGATGAGCCCGGGCACCCTGATTCCCACGTATCAGTGCATGCCCGAGGAAGACTGTGTCTTGCGTGCCTGCGATGTCGGGCCGTCGGGGCAGCACTGGTTTCGAGCAGATTACTTGCTCTGGTGGACCAAGGGGGTTCGCGTCGTGCCGCTCGTGACGACCAGCGACCCCGACGATGGCGGCATCATCGGCATGCCGACCACTGAAATCCTCTTCGGTAACGAACGCATCCACGGAGATAGCCGGTCAAACATGCGATTCAGTTTCGGCTGGTGGCTCCATTGCGGACGGACGTCGGGCGTCGAGTTCGACTTCATGAGCCTTGGCGACTCGGCAACCGACTTCCGATTCAGTTGTAGCGACGGGGGGCAGCCTCTGTACGCCAGGCCCTTCTTCGACGTGTTTCAGCCGCTCGAGGGTGAAAACGCGGAGCTTGTTTGTCATCCGGATTACCTCCGCGGCACGGTCGATGGCCGCATCAGCGAATACTTCCATTCGACGGGCGTGAATCTCCGCGTCAACCTGTGTTGCCACGATCCGTGCGGGTCGTGTTGCGGCGAAGACACCTGCGGGGAAAGTTGCGAAGAAGGTTGCGAAGAAGGTTGCGACTCGGGATGCTCGGAAAATACTCGCGCGGCCATGTACTGCAACGGCCTTCGCGGCGCCCTGCAACGCTCCCGCTACCGGGTCGATCTGATCGCCGGTTACCGCAATTATCAGCTCAACGATTCGCTACGAGTCAACGAACATCTCTACGTTTTCGAGGACCATGAGTTCCTGCGAGAAGGAACCACCTTCGATCTGTACGACGATTTCCGCAGCCGCAACGAATTTCACGGGGCCGAACTGGGGGTAATCACCCAATTCCACCGCTGCCGGTGGTCGCTCGAATTACTGGCCAAGATGGCGCTGGGAAACAACCGACAAGTCGTCGACATCGCGGGCCAAACCACGACGCAGGCGCCCGGCGACGTGCCCGTCACGGTTCCCGGAGGCTTGCTTGCCCTCGACACCAACATAGGCCGTTACACCCGCGACGAATTCATAGTCATCCCGCAGTTCGGCGCCGAAATCGGCTACCAACTGACGTGCCGGCTCCGCGCCTACGTCGGCTACAATTTCATCTACTGGGCGAACGTGGCGCGGGCAGCCGAGCAGGTCGACTACTACGTCAACTCGAGCTACATTCCGCAGGAAGGGCAGGAGCCCAGCGGCCCGGCTCGTCCCCAATTCGACTGGAAGGACTCGAACTTCTGGGCGCAGGGAATCAATCTCGGCTTGGACTACCGATTCTAGACGAGCTGAACGAGCCCGTCGACGGAAAAAAGGAGCCCCCGAGAATCGCTTCTCGAGGGCTCCGTTGATTTCTTGACGAGGCGATCGGAGATCGCATCTTCAATCACTACTTGACGACCGTCTTGGCGACGGGAATCTCACCCGACTTCACGTCGAGCGTGACTTTGCCGTCCTTCAACTCGACAGTGCCGTAACCGTCCTTAGTGCAAAGGAAGCTGCGGAAATCACCGACCTTCGAGTCGACGTGCAGCGTCTTTGTCACGGCGTCGTAACGCGCGCCCGTCAGGCCCTGGATCAGGCCGTAGCTCGACATGGCTCGGGCATACCAGTGTCCGCACTCGTACTCATCAAATGGATTGCGGCGGACGCCGTCGTGGCGTTTGCGGCATTCACGAACGATATCGAGCCCCTCGTCGACGCAACCCATGAGCATGAGGTGCGAGGCGACCTGGTACTCGATGCCGGTCCACACCTCGTCGCTGTAGACGAAGGGGAGGAAGGGCTTGTCGCCGCGCGGCCAGGAGCAAAGCAGCAATCCGCCGTCGTCGCCCATGGCGAAGGTGGGCCGTTGCGGATTGGCGTGCTCCGACAGGTCGTGCTTGAGGTTGTACTTGTGAATGGCCTTGAGATGGCTTACAACCTTGTCGGTGGCGACAATCTCATCGTCGATTCCACACACCTGGGCCATCCACAACCCGAGAACGCCGTCCGAGAGGCACCCGGTGCCGTACTGGTACTTGGGCCCCTGCTCGTTGATCTTTCCAAGCAAATCGCGATAAGCGCGGCTCACGCTATTCGGATTGATTGGCTGGAAGTTCTGGTTCAGGCCCTCCTTGGTGACAATCTGGATGAAGTACTCACCGTTGAAGAGTTCCTTTTCCATGCGAACGCGGCCCTTTTCGAGCAACTCACGGTACAGGCTCACATCGTCGCCCATCTCTTCGCCCATCTTGATGGCCGCGGCAAGCGCCCCCAGGTAGAAACTGCCGCAATGGCCGTCCGGACCGAAGTAGTTGATGTCGTATGTGTTGTGGTGCGATTCCTCCAACAGGCCCGTGTGGCGGGGATCCCACGTCTCGATCATGTAGTCGAGGCTCTGCTTGACTTTCGGCCAGAACGCGACGAGCCACTTGCGGTCGCCCGACGCGCGCCACTCGCGATGAGCCTTCATGATGCCGCCCAGTTGTCCGTCCGCGGCGTCGAACGCCATGCCCCCGGGCGTAATCGGCAAATTGCCGCGAAACGCCTGCCTGCCCGTGGAATCTTGTCCCTCGAAAAACTCGTTTTGCCGCAAGCCGCTTTCGAGGGAGGGGAACAGGTGGCAAATGGCCTGGGCGTAATTCCAGACGTGCGTGCAAGAACCGGCGCAGCAGCCTCGGCTGTCGCTGCAACCTTCCCAGCACCAGAGCCGCCCGTCGTGCTGACGCAGGACGGTCGGCGATTTTATAATCGTCAGATTGGCGGCCACCGCTTCGACCACCTCGGGCGGAAGGGTCGTGTCCTGGAACGTGTCGCGGAACGTCGCGCTGCGACGCCGCAGTTCGTCGTATCGCGACTTCCAGGCGTCGACCACCTTCTCGATACTGTCGAATTGGGTCGCGTACCAGGGGACATAGTAGGCCGGCGCGGGCTCCTTGCTGACGACGCAGACGCCCGAATCGCACTGGCAGGGCTGTTCGTCATCGACGTTCGACGCCGTCCAGTCGCCGTAGTTTTCACCCTCGAAGTCGGCCAACAACACGACTCGGTTCGAATCGCCCGTGATCTCGTTGCCCGTGCCCGTTTGTAGGTCCTTTACGGGTTCGTCGCTCAGAATGAACTGGTCGGCCAGGATATGTCCCCAGCCACCGGAGGCTCGATCGGCGATCCGAATCTGAACCTTCTTGTCCTTGAGTTTCGAAAGATCGAACGTGGTCCATGCGAGCCGTTCGGTGTCCTTGCCGACGGCCGATTGGACGACGGCGCCGTCGGCGAGCAGTTCGACGCACGTCTTGCCCGCGCGCGCTCCGCCGCCGACGAGGAAGTGGAGGTAACGGCGATTGGCGACGAATTCGGGCGAGGTGAGCGTGCCTTGCGCATCGTCGCCGCCCAAGTCAAACGTGTTCACCAGTCCCCTGCCGAGAGAGCCCGACACCTCTTGCTGGCCCGGCGCGGTTCCCTGCGAGGGAGTCTTGCCGAAGGCGGGTCCGCCGCGACGAGTGCCCACGGCCAGATCGGTCTTCGGCACGTACCATGCGGTCAGCACGCGGATCGTCTTCGACTCGCCCGGCTTCAACTCGAATGGGACGAAGAGCGAGGCGCCGGGAGCGTTTCCACGAGCCGGCGGATTGTCGACGAGCTTTCCGCGTTGGACGTTCTCCCAGGTGATGGTCCGGCTGTCGAACCAACCGCCCTGGAACCAGCAGTGATCGACCACTGCCCTATCGCCGTCGACCGCGACCGCGAAGGCGCCGTCTTGGCCGCGCTCGGTGCCCGAGGTGGAATACAACACGAAACCGTTCTCGATCGGTCCGATCGAACCGCTTCGGACGTTGCGGATGTCGCGCCCGGCCATGAAGTTCTGGCTATTGAACGAAAAAACGGCCTTTTGGGTCGTGTTCGACGTGTTCGTGAAGCGGTATTCGAGCGCGCCGACGGGCAGGCCCGACGAATCGGCATCGGGAGGAGTGAACGGACTCCAGCCGGTGATCTGGACGTCCAGAGGGACGTCCTTATCGCTTAGCGCGATGGTTCCGAAAGGAAAACGTGCTTGAAAACCGCATTCGTGAAAACGCGGAAAGCCGTAGGTTCGCGATCCGCCGCCATTGCCCGTGCCGGGCATGCCGAAGTACTTCCAATCGGGAATGGGGCCTTCAAGGACACGCGCCGTGTTTTCCTCGCCGTCCTTGCCGAGCACGCAAACGGCGGCGAACGTGAAAGGCTCGTTGAAAAAGTCAAGTTGATGATTGACCGACACGTGGGAGATGGCGCCGGTTCCCTCGAGGCAGTACATGCCGGTTCCGATGCCGCCGATCGGAAACGCCACGCGATTCAGATTCGCGCCCTCGTAGGGCCCGTTGAACGGTCGGTCCATGTCGCGCGCGGCGACCGTACCCTGCACGAGCAACACGGCCAACGCAACGGCGAAGGCCCAACTGCGGGTTCTCATTCGATCGATCATGGTGCTTTCTCTCCAAACAAACGGGGCAAGGACGGGGAAAGGTGTTTGCGGCCGGGAGCGGCAAAAAGACCCGCACTGAACCAAAGCCGGGTTCTTGACGTATTTGCCGGGATCGGCGACCGCGGACTTCCGCATGGTACAATGCAAGCTACGCGCTCGCAAGACCCGAGGAATGCTGTCACAAGGTGGGTAAAACGGGGTGGGACAGGCAGGGGGGACACCCCCCCATGCACAAAACGACCGATTAGCGGTCGCCTCGCGCTCGGCGTGTTACACTCAAACCGCCGCACAACAGCAAGCCAACGATCATCGCGGCGATGCCGGGTTCGGGAATCAACTGGACCGGAGGTTTCCGGCTGAGCAAATCGCGTTTCGAGAGGTAGGCCGATTTCAGTCCCGCCTCGCTGAAATTGTACTCTACTCCAACGCCTCCCGCCGACAGAACAACGTTAACATACTGGTTGGCCTTGTCGGGACCGTTATCGACCGCTTGGCCGACTGGCACATCGTTGACGGTGCCGGGCGCGTTGGGCAAACCGTTGAGGAACTCGATCGGTTGCACTTGCTTCAACGAGTAGACTCCGGCTGGGATCTTCTTGAAAACGTAGTCTCCGTACGAATTCGTGAACGCCTTGCGCGAGAGCGACTCTCCCCCCTCGGTCACTCCCTCTAGAATGATCCACACGTTGGGAATCAGTCCCTCATTTTCGTCGTACGTCACGTTGTCGTTCAGGTCGCAATACACGTAACCCGTTAATGTGGCGTAGTCATCGCTGCCCATCGTGATGACGTCGGCTTCGGCAACGGACGAGAAACGCCCCACGAAGAATCCGGCCAGAACGACCAGGATTAGAGTGGAGCAAATGCGGGAACATATCATGGCAGGACTTCCCCAAAAAACCGAAAGTTTCTCTTGCGTGGTTATTTTACCCCGCAATGCAACTCTCGAATATCCTCAAAAACTACCCAATCCTTAGAATAATCGAAGACATCCCCTCCGCAAAGCACTTTGTCCCCGTAAATCTCAAAGAAATCCCCGTCGGACACCACGTTCGGGCGATACGAACGATAAGGCAGCTCTTGTGAGGGGTCTGACCCAAGACCGATAAACAACGGGACCCCCCATTTCGGACCATTCAATGGACCGCCATTTCCTCGGAGTACGCAAAATACAAGCCCGCAGCGCGAACGAGGATAAACCGTTTCACGGTCCTCGCTTGCACTTCGGGCTAGTGT
>DOEZ01000161.1 GCA_003532715.1 Planctomycetaceae bacterium | reverse complement strand
GCCGCGATCGGCTCATGGACAACCACCAGAAACTGCTCGGTGGCCGTCCCCCCGTCGTCGTCGCGAATCGTCACGGTGACAACATAGTGTCCCGCGACAGGCATGGTCGTAAAAGTGTGACTGGCATCCAGCGAGCCCGTCGTCAGAACGTTGGGCTGTCCCATGACGATGTTGGTCACCGTGCCGGTTTGCTCCGGAGTGCCGTCGCCCCAGTTGATCATGTACGTGAACGTCTCTTCGACCTCACCACCGATGTTCAGAGGGTTGTTGAAGCCCGGATCGGAGAAGACGGCCACATTCTCGATTTCCAGCAACTCGCCGACCGTGACTTCCTGGTCGCCCGCGACGGAGAACGAGGGTGCCACGTTGCTGACGACAATCGCGAAGCTCTCTTCCGCGTAATGCACGTCCGAATCGGCCGCATCGTCCTCGACCGTCACGGTCACGGTGTACTCGCCGTTGTCGGCGTATACGTGATCGGCAGCGAATTCTCGCTCGCCAAGCGGCAGAACCAATACGGATTCGATCATCCCGTCGCCCCAGTCGATCGTCACGGCGTGCTCATCCAAGGTGCCCGGGTCGACGAACGTCCCACGCAGAGACACCGTCTCGCCCTCATCGACCGGATCGATCGGGTCGATTGCCAGGCCGTGGGGCGCCACATTGTGAACGAAGACCGTCATGGAACGATCGAGCGAACGTCCCCCTTCGCTGTCTTCCATCCAGAGGGTCACGTTGTACCGACCGTCGCCCTCGTCGAGATACGTGTAGCTGCCGTCGAAGGTGCCTCGTGTCAGGTTGCCCGTGCCGCCCGGAACGTCGATCGTCGCATCGCCGGTGGCCGCCGGTTCACCGTCGCCCCAGTTGATGAAATAGGTGAACGTCTTCGTCTCGCCGCCCGAATCGGTGAACATGCCGATGTCCACGACCGTCAGCGGCTCGCCCTCCTGAACGTGGCGCAGACCCTTCGTCCAAAGGCTCGGCGCGACACTGCTTAGCGTCTCTTCGAAGGAATCATCGAGAATCTCGTCGCTCGGAGTGATTTCCATGTCGCCAACCGGACATGCGTCGCCTTCCAGAGGGGCGAGATGGCTCAGGCCCGCATCCACCGCAAGCAACCGCCGGTTCTCCAACGGCTCGCACGCGAGCCGCCGATGGTGCGAACAACGGCGGCGATTCCTGGACGAGGCAGAAGAAAAGACCCAGCGATTTCGCTTGGACGAGTCGTACGGTTCTCGGCGCATGGTGTGGCGCTCCCGGTGTAACAAACCTAACGATTACCACGGTAATCGGGGTTGATTAGATCGGAGAAACCTCGCGATGTCAAGCATCATGTCGAGGTTCACCTCGCCAATGAGCGTCTGTCCGGAAAGGATGGCCCGTGGCCGTCGAAAATCCCAGCGGCGAACGAGCTGTCGTCGCCACCCAACGCGATGCCGCCCTGGCGATACATTGGCGCGCCGGGAGGCAATCTCGCGATTTTCCGTTCGCTACCAGCCTACCGGCCGTCCAGAGCGCTTTCCATCGCGTCGGCCACCGTGCGCAGGGCTTTGATCCGCGCGTACAGCTTGCAGTTGCCCTCCAAAATCGTCCACGGGGCATAGGTCGTGCTGGTTTTGTTCAACATGTCGACGACGGCCACTTTGTATTGGGGCCACTTCTCGCGGTTGCGCCAGTCTTCGTCGGTGATCTTCCACTGCTTGTACGGCGTATCGCGGCGCGCCTCGAACCGCTGCAACTGTTCGTCCTGGTCGATGTGGACCCAGAACTTGAGCAACACGGTTCCGAAATCGGTCAGTTGCCGCTCGAACTCGTTGATCTCGCGATAGGCCCGTTCCCACTCGTCGCGGGTGCAAAGGCCCTCGACCCGCTCGACCAGAACGCGGCCGTACCAACTTCGGTCGAAGATCGTCACATGGCCCGCCTTCGGAATGCTTCGCCAGAATCGCCACAGATAATGGTGCGACTTCTCGAACGGAGTCGGCGGGCCGGTGGGAACCACTTCGTAGCCGCGCGGATCGAAGCCGCGCGTGAGCCGTTTGATATTGCCCCCCTTGCCGCCCGCATCGACCCCTTCGTAACACACGACCACCGGAATGCGAGCCTTGTAGAGCCGGTGTTCCAGTTGAAAGAGCCGCTTGTGAAGTTTGGCCAGCCTCCGCTCATATTCCTCGCGCCCCATCGAAAGACTCAAATCGAGCCGGTCGAGCACCGTGCCCGTGTCGGTCGGCGACGGCGCGGGCTCGGCCATCGGTTCGAGCCTGGGCGGCGGCGAGTTCTTCTTGTGCTCGATCGCCTCGTTGACCTCGCGAAGAATCGTCTCGAAAACATTGGTGCGGCGGTAGCGGCCCTGCGTGGCCTCGACGACCGTCCAGGGCGCCCGCGGCATGCTCGTTCGTTCGAGCATCTCCTCGACCGCCTGGCTCATCTCGTCGTACTGGCGATGATTCCGCCACTGACGCTTGCCAACCTTCCAAGCCGTGGCCGGCGACGCCTCCAGCCGCCGGAACCGTCGGGCCTGTTCCTTCTTGCCGATGTGCAACCAGAACTTGACGATCACCACGCCCGCGTCGGCCAGTTGATACTCGAACTGGTCGATGTCTTCGTAGGCGGCCTGACACTCCTCGCGCGACACCTTGCCGCGAACCCGATCGGTCAACACGCGGCGATACCACGACCGGTCGAAGATGGCGATGTTGCCGTCGGCCGGCAGCGCATTCCAGAATCGCCACATCCACGGATGCATCTTCTCGCTTTTCGTCGGCGGCGGCGACGAGTGGACCTGGAACCCACGCGGGTCGAGAACCTGGGCCAGGCGGTTGATAATGGTCCCCTTGCCCGCGGCGTCCCAGCCCTCGAACACGAGCACGACGGGCACGCCCGCCTCGCGCGCCGCGCGCTGGCAGTATCCCAGTTGCCGTTCGAGTTCCGGAAACACCTGGTCGTAGGTCTCCTTCGACAGCCGCTTATCGAGATCAATCAATTCGAGCATCGCTGGATTCCTCCTGATTGGGACGCCGAGTGCCAATGTGAATATGGCTAAGATCGGTAGAGAATTATAGCTCCGCGACACGGTTCGCCATACTACCCCCCCATTCGCCATAAATACTTGACCTGCTCCAGGCCGCTTGTTAGGCTCCAAGAACCGCCATCCCCGCCATCCCAATCCTCCGCTAATAGGGAGTCGCCCCATGCGTCCCACGAAGATTCTCCCCCCCGCCACGTTACTGCTTTTCGGTCTTTGTTTGGCTTTGCCCGCCGCCACGGCGACGGCCGACGCGCCGGACCTGCCCAACGTCGTCATCATCTTCACCGACGACCAGGGCTATGAGGACGTCGGTTGCTTCGGCTCGCCCGACATCAAGACGCCGCATCTCGACCAGATGGCCGCCGAGGGGATGCGATTCACCGATTTCCACGTGGCCGCTCCCATGTGCTCGGCCTCGCGTATCGCGCTATTGACGGGCTGCTATCCGCAACGCGTTGGAATCCGAGGCGTGCTCTTCCCCGAGGCCAATATCGGGATAAATGCAAGCGAGCTGACACTGGCCGAGGTGTTCAAGCAGCGCGGTTACGCGACGGCCGCCGTCGGCAAGTGGCACGTCGGATGCCGGCCGGAATTCCTGCCGACGCGGCACGGCTTCGACGAGTACTTCGGATTGCCATACTCGAACGATATGGAGCCTCGAAATACCTACCGCGCGAAGCCCTACCCGCCGCTCCCGCTGCTTCAGGGCGAAAAGCCGATCGAGCACAATCCCGACCAGTCGCAATTGACCACGCGCTACACCAAGTACGCCGTCGACTTCATCGAGCGTAACAAAGACCGTCCGTTTTTCCTCTATTTGCCGCATTCAATGCCCCACGTGCCGCTCTATGTGTCCGACAAGCACAAAGACACTTCGCCGCGCGGGCTGTACGGCGACGTGATTCAAGAGATCGACTGGTCGGTCGGCCAAATCCTCGATGCCCTCAAGCGGCTCGACCTGGATGAGAAGACGCTCGTCATTTTCACGTCGGACAACGGCCCCTGGCTCATCTACGGCCGCGAACACGGCGGCTCGGCCGGGCCGCTTCGCGAAGGCAAGGGAACCTCGTTCGAGGGCGGATTCCGCGTGCCGTGCATCATGCGATGGCCGGGCACGATTCCGGCCGGCGCGACCTGCAACGAAATGGCGGCCACCATCGATCTGCTGCCGACGTTGGCGAAACGGATCGGCGTCGATCTGCCCGCCGACCGGACGATCGACGGCCGCGACATCGGGCCGCTTCTGACCGGCCAAAACGGCGACG
>DOEZ01000163.1 GCA_003532715.1 Planctomycetaceae bacterium | reverse complement strand
ATGCCATGGCCGAGGCGACGCTCCGATTCCTCACCGACACCGCATTCCAGGCCGAAACCCGGCGCAGAGCGTACCAGTACGCGAAGCCCATGTTCTGGCCCAATGTGGGCCGAAGGTACTTGGATGTTTTCACCCAGGTTTGCTCCACGCGCGAAACGACGGCTGCTCCTTCGCTCCGCAAGGCTTCCGTGACAACACGCAGTGAGCGGCAGACGGCGCGACTGGTGCCGGCGGGTCGGTAACGCATGTTTGTAACCGAGATCAGGTCGACTCAAGATAGGAAAGGAGATCACGATGGAACTTCCGGTACGTGTTCAAGCCGATCGATTCACGCAGCCCGGCCGCTATCGCGAACTGGAGACTCGGATTCGCCGCCGCGTCGAGCGAAACGACATTCCGATCCTCTTCATCTACGCATTCGATCCACGGACACGGCTGGGACCGTTCGTGTTTGTCGACCGTACGCTCATTCCGGGCGCTCCGCGGGCGGTGGGCGCCGCGCTCCATGCGGCGGGCTTCCGCAACGTGCGTCTGGTGATGCAACAGTGGAACCCAAACATCCGGCCCAGCACGGCGCGCTTCGACGGCAAGATTCCCGAGGTTCTCCTGATCTCCGCCATGCAGATTCACAGCGAGCCGGCATGTCGGTTGATCCGCGATGCGTGGCAACTGGGCGGGGACCGGCCGCTGATCCTGGTCGGCGGCCCCAAAGCCGTGTACGAGCCGTGGGAGTTCTTCGGACTTTCGCCCGATGGCCGCGAAGGCGCCGATGTGGTCGTGACGGGCGAGGAATACGTGCTCCTTGAACTCCTGGAGCGAATCGTCGAGATGAAGCGACCCGGCGATACGATGCGCGAAGCCTTCGAGCGAGTCCGCGAGGGCCGCATGCTCGAAGACATCGCGGGGCTCGTCTATCGTCCCGACGCGTCCGACGGCGCGCCCGAGCATCTGGTCAATACGGGCGTGCAGCGGCTGGTCGAAGACCTCGACGAGCTGCCGTTGCCGCTGGAGGCCATGGGGCTGTTCGAGCCGCCGCACGGCCGCGCGACGTTGTCCCCCCGACCGATCCCTGCCGAAAGACTCGGCCGCCATGCCGACACCGTCGCGCTGGTCACCACGCACGGTTGCCGGTTCCATTGCCCCTACTGTCCGATTCCCGGTTACAACCAGTTTAGCTTCCGCTACCACAGCCCGGAGCGGATCGTCGAAGAAATTGCAGGAACCGCCGAGCGATGCAACATATCCATCTTCTTTGGCACCGACGACAATTTCTTCTGCCGTCGCGAGACGGCGGAAGGGGCGCTGACGGCCATGGCCCGCGGCAGAGTGGGCAACAAGCCGTTCCGCAAGGCGATCACCTTTGCCACCGAGGCCACCGAGTTCGACGTCTTCAAAAACCAGGACCTCTTGCCCTTGGCTCGCGACGCCGGCATGCGAGGGCTTTGGCTGGGGATCGAAGACCTGACGGCCGGGCTGGTCAAGAAAGGACAGAGTCCCGAGAAGACAAAGACGCTGTTCAAGCTGCTCGTCAATCAGGGCATTGCCCCGATGCCCATGATGATGCATCACGACGGTCAACCGTTGTGGACGTGGCGTGGATTGTACGGTCTGCTCAACCAGGTTCGCTTCCTCCGGCGTGCGGGCGCGGCGTCCTGCCAAGTGACGCTGTTGACGCCCTGGGTGGGCAGCCAGGGCTACGAACAACCGTTTTACGACGGCCTCGTGTTGAGCAAAGCCGGTGGGCTGCCTATCGAGCAGTACCAGTACGACGGCAACCATTGTCTCGCCACGGTTGACGCCCACCCGTGGCGACGTCAGGTCAATATGCTCGCCGGCTACGCCGCGTTCTACAACCCGCTAAACCTCTTGCTGGCCTTGCCGCGGTTCGACAAGGTGTGGGCCGACCGGATCGTGTTCCAGTTGCTGGGAATGGTCGGGCTGGCCAGGTCGATCTACCAGTCGCGCGACTGGCTCAAAAGGCTGATTTCGGGACCGATCGAGAGGGCGACTGAATTGCCGCGGTCGCGGTTTCCAATGCTCGCGCCAAACCATCTATCGCTTGCACCCATTCAGGAGACTTGTGATGCACGTTGACGACCGGATTCCATTGATCCACCTGGACCGCATGACGGACTCGACCGGGTTGATCCAACATGCCATCTACAGCATACCGCGACGCGAGAGCGGCTACACGACCGACGACAACGCCCGGGCGTTGCGCCTCTGCACTCGACTGTGGGAGCGGCGTCCCGAGGATCGCATGCTCGACCGGGTGACGACCTATCTGAGCTTTTTGGAGCATGCCCGCTGCCCCGTCCGCGGATTTCACAATTTTCTGGGCTATCAGCGCGACTGGCTGGACGCCGAAGGGACGGGAGATAGCCAGGGCCAGGCGGTCCGTGCTCTAGCTGAAGTGCTTGGCAGCCATCTGCCCGACGGATACCGCGCGTTGGCACGTGAGTTGATCGACAAGGTCGTGCCCGCGCTGGCCGATCTGCGAAGCCTGCGGGCACAGGCTTACGTGATCTTGGCATGGGGGCATCTATCGAAGTGGGGGGTCAAGGACTTGGAACCGGTCGAAGAGGTCGCGCGATCCGCGGCGCAGCGACTGCTGGAGTGCTACAACCGTTCGCAACGGCCCGACTGGCCCTGGTTCGAATCGCGGATGACGTATGCAAACGCGGTGTTGCCGCATTCGCTGTTCATTGCCGCGCGGTGTTGGCCCGACGAGGGCTTTGGCGATGTGGCGGAAGCTACGTTCGCCTTCCTCGATCGCGAAACCACCGTCATGGATACCTTCTGGCCGATTGGAAACAGCGATTGGTACGCGCGCGGAGAGGAGAAATCGCCCTACGATCAGCAGCCCGTCGAGGCCGTCACCATGGCCGACGCCGCGCGGGCCGGATTTGCGGTGACGGGCGACGAAAAATACGCCGCGGCGCGTCGACGCGCGCACGCATGGTTTCATGGTCGCAATAGCCTTCAACAAACGCTCGTCGATGTTCGCCGCGGCGCGTGCCGCGACGGCCTGCAACCCTCGGGAGTGAATCGAAACGAAGGAGCCGAATCGACGCTTGCTTACTTGTGGACGGAACTCAACAACAAGGATATCATTCGATGTGCCGAGAATCAGAAGAACCCAGGCGATACGCGGAGTTGTTCCATCGCCACGGCGACAACCCCATCATAACGGCGCGAGATTGGCCGTATCCAGCTCACACTGTGTTCAACGCCGGGGCGTGCCAATTGGGCGACGAGACGATTCTGCTCGTCCGCGTCGAAGACCGTCGTGGTCATTCGCATCTGACCGTGGCGCGGAGCAACGACGGCGTGTCGAACTGGCGAATCGACTCCGAGCCCAGTTTCGCGCCGGATCCGACGAACTACCCCGAGGAAGCATGGGGCCTGGAAGACGCGCGCCTGACCTGGGTCGAGGAGCGGGGCCAGTGGATCATCGCCTACACGGCCTACTCGCACAGCGGACCGTTGGTGTCGTTGGCGGAGACCAAGGATTTCACGTCGTTCAATCGACTCGGCCCGGTCATGCCACCCGAGGACAAAGACGCGGCCGTCTTCCCCCGGCGGTTCGGAGGCCGATACGCGATGATTCACCGGCCCGTATCGACCGGCAGTTTCGGCGCCCATATCTGGCTTTCGTTTTCACCCGACTTGAAGCATTGGGGAGATCACCACGTCCTCATACACGCGCGGCGCGGCGGGTGGTGGGACGCCAACAAGATCGGATTGGGCCCCCCTCCCTTGGAAACCCCCGAGGGCTGGCTGATTCTCTACCATGGCGTGCGCGTGACGGCCGGCGGGTGTCTGTATCGACTGGGGCTGGCGTTGCTCGACTTGGACGATCCACGCCAAGTGCTTCGGCGAAGCGACGAATGGATGTTCGCGCCCGAGATGGATTACGAGCGCCAGGGTGACGTGGGCAGTGTCGTGTTTCCCTGTGGCTGGATTCTGGACCAGAATACGGGTACAATCCGCCTCTATTACGCNNGCCGACACCTGCCTGGCGTTGGCCACCGCCCGACTTTCCGATGTCCTCGACTACCTTGGCGGCTGCCCCGCGCCACGCGGCTAGAATGACTCGGCTGATGATGAATCGCTTTCGTTCTCACAATGGATAGCCTGCGGTGCCTGGGGCTTATGACAAGCCATGCATGAAATCACGGAGGCAAGACAATCCGCTTGCTTTTCGCGATTCTCATCGTAGGATTTACACGTTGGTGGAGTGGTCGTACACTTTGACGCAGCTCCGCCAAGATTGAATCAGAAGTTGTCGGACGACTAGACAAAGAACAGCTCGGTTCAGCCGGGGGGTTCGTTGAAGAGTAGGCCGACGTGGTAGAACGCCTTCGGGCATTCCACCGCGTCGGCCTTTTTTTGTTCTTGGCGGTCTGGGAAGTTCCCCAGACTCCAAGGTTTCTGTTCCGTTGCAGAGGTCTTTTTCAAGGAGTCCCAGAGATGAAGAAAGTCGCGTTCGTTCTATCGCTCACCGTTGTTGTGAGCCTGATGCTGGCTGTGAGTGCCATAACAGCAGAACAGCCGGAACCCAAAGACATCGTCGACACGGCGGTGGGAGCCGGGAGCTTCAAGACGCTCGCGGCCGCACTGAAGGCCGCCGACCTTGTCGAAACGTTGAAGGGGAAGGGTCCCTTCACCGTCTTTGCGCCGACGGACGAAGCATTTTCGAAGTTGCCAAAGGGCACCGTAGAAAATCTCCTGAAGCCGGAGAACAAGGAGAAACTGGCCGGCATCCTCACTTACCACGTGGTGGCTGGAAAGATCATGGCCGCGGACGTCGTGAAACTCAAGGAAGCCAAGACAATCCAGGGTTCCAACGTGTCGATCAAGGTCGCCTATGGCAAGGTCAAGGTGGACAACGCGAATGTGGTTAAGACCGACATACAGACCTCGAATGGTGTAATCCACGTCATCGATGCCGTCATTATACCGAAAGACATCGTTGACACGGCGGTGGAAGCGGGGAGCTTCAAGACGCTCGCGGCCGCACTTAAGGCCGCCGACCTTGTCAAAACATTGAAGGGGAAGGGTCCGTTCACGGTTTTCGCGCCGACGGACGAAGCGTTTTCGAAGTTGCCGAAGGGCACCGTGGAGGATCTCCTGAAGCCGGAGAACAAGGAGAAGTTGGCTGGTATCCTCGCTTACCACGTGGTACCCGGGAAAGTCATGGCCGCAGACGTCGTTAAGCTGACGAAGGCCAAGACCGTTCAGGGGGCGGAGGTGACGATCACGGTCAAGGGAGGCAAGGTCAAAGTGGACAATGCGAACGTTGTCAAGACCGACATACAGACCTCCAACGGCGTAATTCACGTCATCGACGCCGTGATGCTACCCAAATAGTCAGACCGTATTCGAGACTGGGGGGAGCCGAATGGGGATCCCATTGGGCTCCCCCCAAGTCGTCTGTATTGAACCTCATCCCTCGCGACGTACCTTGGCGATCTTCGCGCCTTTGCGGCGAAAAGACCGTGCCAATGCAGCTCGGAACTGCATCTACTACCCCCTCAAGCGACAGGGTTTTGCAACACGCTCCCAAAAACAATCCGCGACTTACGCAAATCCTTCGGCCACTTAACCCTATAACCAGAAAACACTTCCAATCACCACCAAATGACGTAAGCCAAATTCAACAACGAAACGGTTGCTGCAAAACTCGCCCCGTTTCGTGCCCAAGATGGGTGCCACGGGCGTGTCGCCGGTGCTTATCCACGCTAGACTATCTTGATGAGATCAACCCACAAAAAAAGTAAACGTGATTCTTTGAAGGTCCGACGTCTGCCGGTCACCTTCTCGAGCGATATTCGCCGCGTTATCACCCGGTTCTTCGATCCGGGCGGGGAAGCGAGGATTCTTGGCATCGTCGAGCGCATCGGCCGTTTGGGTGACGACCAGGTCGACGGATTGCTGGACGAGATGTTTCTCAAATTCCGTGACCGCCACGGCGACATCACCTCGGTGGTCGACGAAAACTACCGCACGGCCATGGCGATGATCGGCATGGCCGACGAAATCTCGCCCCATCGCCGCCTGCTGATCGGATCCTACCTGACCGCCGAGTATTCGATCGAGTCGGCCGCGTTGTTCAATCCGTCGATCGTCCCCCACCACAACCAGCGGAGACTTCCCGCCGGCGCGGTTCGGTTCATTATGAGCCTTCGAGCCACGGGTGAGGGGCACGTTTCATCGATCGTCTTCCGCACCGGCGTCATCACGTCCGACCACCGGATCCAGATCGACCCGTCCGGCCGCTTCACCAGGCCGGGTCGTGTCATGCCCGACAAAGAATACGAAAAGGCCCTGTTCCGGCGCAAGCTGGCCGACATTGGTGTCCAAGAAGGGATCGCCGACCTCGTCCTCGAACGCCTTGCCGATTTCTTCACGTCGGCTGAACTCGAACATGCCGTCACGGAGGCGCGGGCCGCCGCATCCGAGAAACCCCAAATCGAGAAGTCGCTTCAGGACATCCGCTGGCTGGCGCGCTCGAACTACAAGTTGCGGATTCCAAATGAAGCCGAGGCGTCCGAGGTCGTCATCTTTCCCCAAACCAGCAACGAAAGCCACGGAATCGAAGACCTGCGCATGGTCCGCTTCGTCGACGACGACGACACGGTCACCTACTACGGCACCTGCACGGCCTTCGACGGCAACCGCGTGCTGCCCCAACTGATCGAAACCCGCGACTTCATCGAGGTCGGAGTGCATACGCTCAACGGCGCATGCTCGCAAAACAAGGGCATGGCGCTGTTTCCGCGGCGGATCGGCGGGCATTATGTGATGTGCTCGCGCATCGACGGCGAAAACCTCTATCTCATGTTCTCCGACATCGTTCACTTCTGGGAAACCGCCGAGTTGCTCCAGACGCCGCGCCATCCGTGGGAATTTGTCCAGATTGGCAACTGCGGTTCGCCCTTGGAAACGCCCGAAGGCTGGCTGCTTCTGACGCACGGTGTCGGCCCCATGCGCACGTACTGCATCGGCGCCATGTTGCTGGACCTTGACGACCCGCTGAAGGTGATCGGCTGTCTCGACGAGCCGCTGATCACGCCAACCGAAAAAGAACGTGACGGCTACGTGCCGAACGTGGCGTACTCCTGTGGAGCGATGATTCACGACGGCCGTCTCTATCTGCCGTTCGCCACGTCCGACAGGATCACCCGCATGGCGATGGTCTCGCTCGATTCGCTGCTGAACAGGCTCATCGGCTAGCCCGGACGATTCCACGGTGATGGGGCAGGGGGCTGAACCACTTCAAGGGTTGACACGGCACTGGTTAATGCGAGTCAAGGCGATTCGCGTCTGTCAAAGAAATCAACTGTTCGTTCGAATACCTCGTCCATCCGCTCTCGTAGGCCGTGGCCGCAGCGGTCGAACAAGAGAAGCCGCGCGTTGGACGTGTCTTGGCTCTCGACAAAGGCGACCGAATCGCGGGAAGCGACAAGTTGATCGTCGACGCCATGGAACACCAAGAGGGGCCTTTCCCGCGCGGGCCGCGCCGCGCTGGGCGAGAGTTCATACAGCTCGCGCGCCATTTGAACGCCAAACTGGAAAGGCCGATCGGGAATAGCGATGGGGCACTGGCGAACGGCCTCGTCCGAGCCCCCTTGCGGAAAGAACGAGCGGCCCCACGGCATCGTCGCGCGAGTGAATGTCGAGGCGTAGTCGGTCACCGGGTTCCAGAGGCAGATTCGGTCAAAACGGTCGAACCGGCTCTTCTGGCCGAGCAGCAGAGCGATGGTCGCGCCGAAGCTGGCCGCGAGCAGGTGAACCGAATCGTAGCGCCGGCAAAGGTAGTCAAGGGCCGCGCCCAGGTCGATGATCATCCCGGCGATTGTGACATCGACGGGCCGCATGGACGACTCGCCGTGGCCGCGGAAATCGAACCGCAGACTGTCGAAACCCCGCGCGGCGGCACGCTGGGCGAAGTCCGTGAAGCTTCCTTTTTCTTCCTTGTCGGAACTGATGCCGTGGCACATCAGAATGACGCGATCGGCGCCGCGCGACTCGTGAACGGCTTGGAGGACGTGTCCGTCAGACGTCGTGATCGAGAGCTGCATGGGTCGTTCACTGAGCCAGTTCGATATCAAGCGTCGTGTCGCCGGAGGTCGCCAGATCGAATGATTTACGGAAACCTCGTGCCAGAGGTTTTCCGTTGGGAAGAACGTCCGCGTCGAGGTTCTGACCGTCGAAGGCGTCGATTGTCACGACATGAGATCCGCCGATCGTCCCCACACCGTCAACCCGCGTGTCATAGCGGCCATTCTTGATGGCCGCGAACGCCGACGGGCCAGCATTGCCTTTCGACGCGTCGGGCAGAAACTGAATCGACCCGACCGGCACCGGCTGGCCCTTGAACGTGACGGCGCCGGAAACGTGGTAACGCACGCGATCCTTCTTTCCGCAACTCGTATTGAAAGCGAGCAACGCAACGACGGTCAATAGCATGGCAAGTCGGCGGTTCATGTCAATAGGACTCCCTGTATGGTATTTGGGCGGCGATGCCGCAACCTTCGGTCTGTGTTTCGGTCCCAAGGGACCACGCCATCGCGTGGCCCGGGCAAGCCGCTCGCGACAGCGGCGCGCTAGTCGGGCGGATCGGCCAGTTCACCGCCGTCGCGGCTGGCCAGCCCCAAATAGAGCGTCTGGTCGATCGCCTCGGAAAAGAAATGAACCGAGCCGTCACACATGCTCATGTTGGTTCCACCCGGATGATGGCTGCCGTACGCGCCGTTGTTGTTGAAACTGATGTAGACCGAGCTGTTGCTCCTGAGCCCGGCATTGATCGGCCATTGGTGGTTCTTGGTGGCCAACAGGATATATCCGCTGGTGCTGCCGGCCCATTGTCGTCCGCGGTTGAACATGCGGTAGCCAAGATGCGCGTCCCAGGCCATTTCGCCGAAGGCGATGGTCTTGCTCGCTCCGTCGGTCACATCGCGCAAGGAGATCGCGCCGTCAGGCACGAAGATTCCTCCGGTGGCCAGCTCGTAGGTGCCCGTCGTGGCGTTGGGGTATGGCGCGTTGGTCACGGGGTTGATCCCGATCGGTCCGGTGTTTCCGTAGTAGTGCGTCGTATAGGTAGTCTTGCGTGGTTCGTAGGCGCTATGGGTTGCGGCGCAACTTGGGCAAAGGAGGACGGCGAGCGGCATTCGCGTCGCGAGGTCGATATGGTAGGCCGAATCGGCCCGTTCGTCGAAACGATACGCCTCGGCAAACAGTCCCTGCTCCAAATAGGGCGACAGGCGGACAAATATCCCGTGAAACAAATAGTCGTCGCACGAGTCGGGCGGAAACTGCAGATGCGCTTCGTGGTAGTTTTGAAGCGCCAAGGTCACCTGTTTCATATTGCCGCCGCATTGCATGCGCCGTGCGGCCTCGCGCGCGGCCTGGACGGCGGGCAACAACAGGGCGATCAGCACGCCGATAATGGCGATGACAACCAGCAGTTCGACCAAAGTAATGGCCGATTGGCGTCTTCTTCTCATGGGCTCGTTCCGCAGTCTGTTATCGCGTGGGTCAGTTGGGCAGGTTGACCAGTTCTCCGCCGTCACGGCTGGCCAGCGCCAAGTAAACCGCCTGATCGATCGCCTCGGAAAGGAAGTGGACGGAACCGTCGCACATGCTCATGTTCGCCCCGCCCGGGTGCTGGCTTCCATAGGGACCGTGGTTGTTGAAACCCGTATATACCGCGCTTTCGCTTTGCCTCAAGATATTGATCGGCCAACAGTGGTTCTTGGTGCTGCGGAAGATGAGTCCGCTCGCGCTGCCGGACCATTGGGTTCCGTAGGTGAACGTGCGATAGGCGTTGTAGTTATCCACGGCGATCTCGCCGAATGCGATGGTCTTGCTCGTTCCGTCGGTGACGTCGCGAATGGCGAGTCCCTCGAGATCGAGAAAGATGCCCTGGATTCCGACGTCCCAAGTGCCGGTGATCGCATTGCCGTACATGCTATTGGTGGTGGGATTCAGGCCGATGGGCCCCCGGTTTCCGTAATAGTGGCTTGTCTGGCAGTTCTCGCGTCCCGGCTGGACTTCGCAGGTGCGCGTGACGGTGCAACTCGGACACAGCAAGACGGACAGCCCTTCGGTCGCCAACTGGATGTTTTTCGTCGACGAAGCTGTTTCGTCGAAATAGAACC
>DOEZ01000372.1 GCA_003532715.1 Planctomycetaceae bacterium | reverse complement strand
CCAGACAATCCCCCCCGAGTTGGTATTCTCATGGGCAGCGACAGCGACTGGCCTAAGATCAATGCGGTGGCCGAAGCCCTTGAGCAGTTCGGCGTGCCGTACGAGGTGAACGTCATGAGCGCCCACCGGACGCCCGACGCGGTTCAGCAGTACGCCGCCTCGGCGGTCGACCGGGGGCTGGGCGTCGTTATCGCGGCGGCTGGCGGCGCGGCCCATCTTGCGGGGGTGGTGGCGGCTCACACGACGCTCCCGGTGATCGGAATTCCCGTCCAAACGACTCTGCAAGGGGGACTCGATTCGCTGCTTTCCATGGTCCAGATGCCCGGCGACGTCCCGGTCGCTACCGTCGGCGTCGGCATGGGTGGCCCCCGGAACGCGGGCATTCTCGCGGTCCAGATTCTGGCGGTGGCCGACAAGGCTCTGGCCGAGAAACTGGTCGATTTCAAGCGGCAGTTGGCCGACAAGATCGCGGCGAAGAACGCAGCCTTCCAGGCGACGTTGGGCCAGAAGCCGGCATGATGCCCAGGCCGCGAATCCTCCGATAGGGTGGCATGGACGGCCTGGCCCGATTGTTCANNGGTCGAGCTCCGCGAGCCCCACCATTCGAACTCAAGCGACGCTGCGTCGACCATCGCGCGAAGCAGCCAAAATGACAAATCGGGGGGGAAGCCGTTGCATGGCAGCCGCTTAGCCCCTATACTGGGAGGTTTGCCGCGCTAGCGGGCGACGTTTTGTTCGGCTAGCCCGGATTGTGCATGACCTTGGTGAGTCGCTCGCAGTGTGCGAAATACTAGCATACTAGCCCGAAGCGCAAGCGAGGGTGGTGAAACAACAAACCCTCGCTTGCGCTTCGGGCTAGTGTGAGTTGGCGGTTCGCGGCGGCCAAATTGAAAAGCCATCGAACTCTTCACGGCCGAATGCCGATGGAGAGAAGAAATATCGCAAGGAGAAAAAAGCCATGACCATGGACATCAGCCTCAAGGTTCGGGCCGGCCTGATTCGCGCCCGTAGTGTGCTGACTCGCGACGAACGCATCGAACGGCTCAAGGCGGCCGACCGTTGGGTCGAGGGCGATAGCCCCCTGGGCCTCGACAAAGTGCGCGTCTACAAGCTCAGCATGAAGAAGAAGAAAAAGAAGCAGAAGGAAGACGAGGAAGAAGCGGCGGGCAAGACTAAGAAGAAGTAACCTGCCGGCGTCGCCCGCGCGCGGCCGGCGTCTTCGGAGTCCATTCTGGAACCTCACCGATGCGGGTGCGCTTGGAATACGGCCGCGATGGTTTGACGGTCGACTTGCCCGACGCCAACGTCGTCAAGTCGCTCGGCTACCGACCGGCCGAACCGCTGGCCGACCCGGCCGCGGCGGTGAGCCGCGTGTTGACCGCTCCGACCGGGACCGCTCCGCTGGCCGAGTTGGCCCGAGGTCGCGACAATGCGTGCATCGTCGTCTGCGACGTCACGCGGCCGGTGCCCAACGAGGTTCTACTCCGTCCGGCGCTCGAGATACTCGAATCGTCCGGCATCCCGCGCGGCCGCATCAAGATTCTCGTCGCCACGGGTCTGCATCGTCCCAGCACGCTCGACGAACTGGTCGAAATGCTCGGCTCCTGGATCGTCGAGAACTACACGGTCGAGAACCACCACGGCCCGAACCGCGACGGACACGTCTACCTGGGCGAGACGCCTCGCGGCGTGCCGATCTGGATCGACCGTCGCTACGTCGAAGCCGACCTGAAAATCACCGTCGGCCTGATCGAACCCCACTTCATGGCCGGTTTTTCGGGCGGGCGCAAGCTGATCTGCCCGGGCATCGCCGGTCTCGACACGATTCGCGCGTGGCACAGCCCCCAGTTTCTCGAGCATCCCAACGCGCGGAACGGCTGTCTCGCGGGCAATCCGGTCCACGAGGAAAACACACTGATCGCTCGCCGTGCAGGCTGCGATTTCATCATCAACACGGTCATCGACGACCACCGCCGCATTCTCGCGGTCTTCGCCGGCGACATGGAAGCCGCGTTGGTTGAGGGGGTCGAGTTCGTCCGGGGTGTCGTGACCGACACGGTTCCCGAGCCGGTCGACATCGTCGTCACCAGTTCGGCCGGCTACCCGCTCGACGCGACCTATTATCAGTCGATCAAGGGCATGGTCACCGCGCTGGACATCGTGAAGCCGGGCGGCACGATCATTTTGGCCGCGGCGGTGAGCGAGGGCGTCGGCAGTCCCGAATTCCGACGTCTCTTCGACGAGACGCCGTCGCTGGACGTCTTCATGGCGCGCATTGCACGCGACGACTACTTCGTGATGGACCAGTGGCAGTTGGAGGAACTGGCCAAGGTGCGGCGCAAGGCGAAGGTGAAGCTGGTGACCGACGGGCTGGCGGCCGAGACCGTTGCCCGGCTGTTCGTCGAACCGGCCGCGAGCGTCGAAGCGGCCGTCGAGCAGTGCCTTGCCGAGTACGGCGCGGACGCCACCATCGCCGTCATCCCCAAGGGGCCCTACGTGCTGGCGCAACTCGGCTAGACCCGTCGGTCCCGCGTCGGGCTGGCATGGGCTGGCGAATGATCTGGGTTGGCCCGTGTACCATCCTCTTTGGGGGGGTCTTGTCCGACAAAACGTGGAGGAACCAATTGCGTTCTTGATGCGTCAGAGCGATAATCAGCGATGGGGTCGGGTGTTCGCCGTTTTGCAGAGTCTTTGGGAGCAGGAGCTCATGGTGTCCAAGTGGAACAGGCGTTTGGTGGTGGTCGCGGCGTTGCTTGGAATGGGCGGAATCGGATCCGTCTTCTGCGAGCCGCTCGCGGGCGACGAGGTGCAGGTTAGGCCCGTCGAGACGGCGGCTCAGCCGAGTAGCGGTCCGGCGCCGGCGTATGCGGCCCCGGTTGCCACGTTTCCGCCGGGCCATCCGATGGAGGGGCAACCGATTCCCGGCGCGCCGCCGACGATGGTTGCGCCCGGGGCCGACGCCGCTTCGAAGGAGAAGCCGGACGAGGCGAAGGGCAAGGGCAAAGACGAGAAGAAGGACGACGCCAAGGGGGAGCCGAAGAAGGAAGACCCGTCGAAGCCGGTCACTCGTCCGGCCGAGCCGCCCGACAAGCCCGACCCGAAGCAACTGGAAGTCAAGCTCGACGCCGACGGCAAGGTGAAACTCGACTTCAAGGGACAGCCCTGGCCCGCCGTGTTGGAATGGCTTGCCGACATCTCGAAATTGACGCTCGACTGGCAGGAAGCGCCGGGCGGATATCTTAACCTGACCACGCAACAGCGCTACACCGTCGAGGAAACGCGCGATCTGATCAACGGGCTTCTGCTGGAGCGGGGGTTCACCCTGCTGCTCGATCGCGACGAGGTGTTGAAGCTGGTGAATCTCAAGAAGCTCAACCCCAGTTTGGTGCCCCGCGTCGCGCCCGAGGAGTTGGCCGACCGTCCGCCGCACGAGTTCGTCAAGGTGTCTTTTTCGCTGCGTCGGCTCATCGCGACGAAGACGGCCGAGGAACTTTCGGCGCTGAAGAGTCCCAACGGAACGATCACGCCGATGGAGACGACCAACCGCATCGACGCGATGGACGCCGTGCTGAATCTGCGCGACATTGCCGAAGTGATCGGTCGGGCGGAGGACGGCACCGATGGCCAATTCGGCCCGTGGAAGCGGAAGCTGGTCTATCGTCGCGCCTCGTTAGTGCAAAAACAGTTGGAAAGTCTGCTGGGCGGCGCGTCGTCGGGGGGCGTGCCTCCCGGCATGACGCCCGAACAGATGCAGCAAATGCAGCAGATGCAGGCACAACAGGCGATGCAGCGGCAGATGGAGGCGCAGCAGAAAGGAAACGCTCCCAAGCCTCCGAAGACGCCGAAGGACGAGAGCGTCCGCATGTTGGCCGACGACCGGACGAACACGCTGATCGTCTACGCGCCGCCCGACGTGCTGGCCATGATCAGCGACGCGGTCGACGTGATCGACGTGCCGCGCGATCAGGCGGGAACGATTCAGGCGACGGTCGGACGGATGAAGATGTATCATCTGTCGACGATGGACCCCGAGCCGTTGGTCAAGACGCTGCAAGAGTTGGGCAACTTGGATCTCGACACGCGACTGGAAGTCGACCGGAAGAACAACGCGATCGTCGCTTTTGCCAGCCTGGCCGATCACGTCACCATCCAGATGATGATCGACAAGCTCGACGGCACGGGCCGCCAGCCCGAGGTGATTCCCTTGCGCCGACTCGAGGCCGACTACGTCGCCGGCACGATCCAGCACGTGCTGTTCGGCGGCCGGACCAAGGAGAAGAAATCGAAGAGTTCGGACAGCAACCGGTATTACGGGGGCTGGTACCCGGACTACGGAGGCTCGAGCCGGTCGGACGCGGGCGACAAGGACCAGTTTCGCATCGATGCCGACGTCGAGCGCAACCGCCTGCTGCTTTGGGCCAACAAGGTCGAGTTGCAAGAGGTCGAGGCGTTTCTCGTCAAGCTCGGCGAGCCGATCGGCGAAGAAGGCCGGCAACGAACCGTCCGCGTTCTCGATTCCCTCACCGCCGAGGAGACGCAGGCCCTGATCGATCGCCTTCGCAAGGCATGGGCGGGCAAGAACGAACTGCTGATCGACGAGCCAACGACCAAACGACCGGA
>DOEZ01000604.1 GCA_003532715.1 Planctomycetaceae bacterium | reverse complement strand
CAAGAATCGTGCCCAACCGCCGGAATGCTCTCCCAGGGAGCGTCCGTGCCTCGAGTTGTGCGGCACGCCCGCTGAATATGTCGCTCGAACGAGGGGTATTTGCCGAGTGGCGACGGATTGCAGAAAAGAATTTGGGCAATTCTTGTGGAATCGGGGAATAATCCGCTGCTTTGGAGCCTCTAGGTAGAAGGATGGCCATGGCCGACGACCGCGCCCTGCCCGACATTGCCGAACTGGTCGCCCGTCATCACGCGACCGTGTACGGCTATGCCTATCGGTTGACGGGGATGGCGGCCGACGCCGAGGACCTGACCCAAAAGGTCTTCCTCATCGCGCAGCAGAGGCTTTTTCAGCTTCGCGACCCCGCGGCGGCGAGGAGTTGGCTTTTCACGATCGCCAGGCGTTGTTTCAGCAAGGAATTGCAGCGCAACGGCCTGATCGTGACGGCCAGTCCGCATTTGGACATCGAAAACGTTCCCGAGGAGGTTCCCGACGAGGCGGCGATCGACCGTGAACAGCTTCAGGCCGCCCTGGACGGCTTGACGCCCGACTTTCGGTTGGTGCTGGTCATGTTCTTCTTCGAAGATCTCTCCTACCGAGAAATCGCCGAGCAACTGGAGATCCCGATCGGAACGGTCATGAGCCGTTTGGCGCGTGCGAAGTCCCACTTGCGAGAGATTCTGTTCGAACAGGAAGAGGGCCGTGTCGCGAGAGCGGCTCACGACGGCCAACCGTAGCAAGCGACAAAGAGTGTCGCCTTTCGCTCCGCGAAAGTAGCGCGAGTGTCTCCTTTCGCCCCGCGAAGGCGGCAAACCCGTCGCCGTGCGGGGGGCGACGAAATTACCGTGGTTGATTTGCCCGTTCCGGGTGAAAGCGACGACATGAACGAAAGACCGGAACTGCCGCGCGAGATGATCGAGCCGCTCGAGGTCTGTCGAGCCGGCGGCGAGGCTGCGTCCGATTCCGCGTCGCGCCGGCTTGCCGCGTTTCTCGCCGTTCAGCCGGAGTGGGCGGAGCTTCACACGCGGCGCGAACAGCTCGACGAGGTTCTGGGCCGCGCGATTCGCGACGTGCCCGTGCCCGAAGGTCTTGAAGAGCGGATTCTCGACCGACTGCGAGCGGCAGCATCCGAGCAGGTCGGCGGCGTTGCGATGGAGTCTGCCCCGACCTTGGGCGACGAACGGGTTGCCGCCCCTGCCGCCGTGGGTGAGGTTGTGAAGCATCGCGGCACGCGGCGTCGGCTTCTTCTGGCGTCGGCGGCCATGGTCGCCGCGTCGGTGTTGGTGGTCGTCATTTTCCATTTCTGGACGCCCGGCGGACTGACGGCCGCGGAGGTTTGCGACGAGGCATTGAGGCGATTCGCTCCGGCGAGCGAGGACGGCCACGAGCCGCTATCCGACGATGTGTTGCGGCGGTTCCCGGTTGCTTCGGACGTTGTCCTGCCGCCCGGCACGCGGTGGCGGAAGCTCGACGGCTTCTTGGGACACGAGTCGGTCGCCTACGAAATGACCGGCTGGCGCGGCAATCGGGCGACGCTGTTCGTCGTCTCCTGCCCACGGGCCATTCCCGACTTGGTCAACCGAGTGCCGCGGCGTTCGACGCCGGCCACGGGCGGGAGGGCGGTCGGCGTCTGGCAAGTTGCAGGCCGTGTGTACGTTCTGGTCGTCGAGGGGAATGATCGCGACTACAACGCCTTGCTCCGTCCGCGGCCCGCGCTGACCTGACCCCGGCACGGACCCGGGCCGGATTTTTCACAAGCCGACACCAACCCGAAACGCAGGCGAGAGGTGGGCAAAGATCTATCGTTGCTTTCCAGTCCGGCGGGAATTCTGCACGCTGCGCCGAAACCATGGGCTGGGGAACAATTCGGGCTCGGCCGATAGCCACCTCGGCTCCATCCTCGATCCCCCTGGATTACTGGTGCGGCCAATCTGCCCACACCTTCGCCCGTACCGCTTGACGAGGGTGGCTCTCCCCGTTAAGTTGATACACTCTGTCGGGTTGGTCCGAGCGTGCGCCGCGAGAAGCGAAGTCGCTCGGCGACACGACAGGCAAAGCGCCGCTTGGGAGTAAACTTCCCGACCGCGCCAAGCCGATATGAGGCAAACCGAAGGCCCCCTTCGTCTAGTGGCCCAGGACATTGGATTCTCAGTCCAAAGACAGGGGTTCGACTCCCCTAGGGGGTACTTGAGCAGACCGATGGGCTTGCTCCGNNTGAACGGCAGAGAGCCCTTCTCGCGAAGGGCTTTTTGTGTTTCTTGGACGCCAGGACTCCCGCAACCGAACCCCGACCTTTTCACCCGTCACGGGCGAACGGTCGCCGGCGTTTCCAAACGGTGGTTTTCCTGGACCGACACCCACGGCGTGGACATCGCTGACGGCGAAGACGATATGCCGATCCTGGCGAGCACCGTGGTGACCGACATGGTGTATCTTCTCTTCATTTTGTTGGGCGAGGGTGCGTTTCTCGCCACGTTTTGACAAAGGGAGCTTCGATGCCGCGGGACTCAAGCTGGTCGAGATAAGCCTCGATTTCGGACGTGGAACGGATCTGCGGGTTGCTCTCCGGCGCGATCCAAGGGATTTTCACCTCCTCCCAAGGCAGAACCTCTGTGCGACGCGCCCAATTGTCATAGAGCACGCTCAGCCGGGCCACGATCTCTGGATGTTGCTTCGAAACGTCGCGCGTTTCCGTCCGATCGGCGTCGAGGTCGTAGAGTTCCCACGGGCCGTCTTGAACGGCCACCAGCTTCCACTTCCCGTCGCGCACGGCTCGATTTCCGTAGTGCTCCCAGAACAAAGGGCGGTCGTGCAACTCGCGGTTTTCAAACGTCGGCGCGATACTAACTCCGGCCGGCGGTCGAAGGGCTTGGTTCTCGTACGTCTTCGGATAATCGGCCTTGGCCAGTTCCAAGAACGTCGGCATGAAATCGATCACGTGAACCGGCTGGTGCCGCAGCGTTCCTTTTTCATGGATCGACTTGGGCCAGTGGACGATCAGCGGAGTCGAGATGCCGCCTTCGTGAACCATGGTCTTGAACCGACGGAACGGCGAGTTGCTCGCGTTGGCCCAAGCGGCGCCGCAGCCGGCATAGGTCGTCTCGGGCCCCGGCTTGATGCCCGGGATGTCGCCCGCGACGACGGGCTCTCCCTGACGCGTGAACATCGGCACGTATCGCACGACGACCCAAGGCTGGCCGGTCGACTCGATCATGCCGTCGAAATGCTCCATCGCCTCGCCTCCGTTGTCCGAGAGGAAAAGCAGGAGCGTGTTGTCAAGCTGTCCCAGGTCTTTGAGTGTCTTGACGATCTTGCCGACCCCTTGATCGACATGGTCGAGCGTCGCGGCATAAGCCTCCATCCGACTCTGACGCCACTCCTTGTTGTCGACGTCCTCCCACGCCGGCACTCGGTCGTCACGCGCCGAGAGCTTCCACTCGGGCCGGATGATCCCTTCGTCAACCAGCCGTTTTCGACGTTCTTCGCGAATTTTGTCCCAACCCTGGCTGAATCGGCCCCGATATTTCTCGATCACTTCCTCCCGCGCGTGCAGTGGGAAATGAGGCGCCGTGTAAGAAACGTAACAGAAAAACGGCTTTCCGGCCGGATTGCCTCGAAGATATTCGACGACCTTGTCCGTGGTGGCTTCGGTGTAGTAGAAATCGCCTTGGGGCTTGATCGGCGTGTTGCCCTCGGTCAGGCTCAACGGATCCCAATAACTTCCCACTCCAAGCAGCGTTCCGAAGAACCGATCAAAGCCGCGTTGACGTGGCCAGTTGTCCTTGGACCCACCGGGCTGGAAATCGGCGCAAATGTGCCACTTGCCGGCCATGTAGGTTGCATAGCCCGCCTGCCGTAACGCCTCGGCAACGGTGATGCACTGACGGTTGAGATCACCTCGATATCCCGGCCTGCCCGCGTCCTGGCCGGCCATGAACCCCATGCCCGTCTCATGCGGGTAAAGGCCGGTCAGCAGACTGGCCCGGGTCGGGCAGCAGCGGCCACAGTTGTAGGACTGCGTATAGCGGAGGCCGTTGCTGGCCAGCCGATCGATGTGGGGTGTGTCGATCTCTCCCCCATAACAGCCAAGGTCGGAAAATCCCATGTCGTCGACCAGAATCACGACGATATTGGGCCGATCGTCGGCCTTGGCGGAACGATCACTCGTCTTGTCGAAACGATTGCCGTTCGATGACGCAACGCCATTGGCAAAGAGAAACGTCGGCCATCCTATCGCGAGCAAAGCACTCAGAAAGAAAAAAGATCGCCATGTCATGGGACCTTGCCTCGTAGTCGGCGAAGTTGAGCTTGTGGTGCATTCTCTTATTTCACACCAAATCCACCATGGCGTGATTATAGTAAGAACCAATCCCGATTAAAAGTCTTCAGAAAAAGAAGGGGGACACTGATGGCCGGGTGGCCCCGGTTCTTGAACCGGGGGGACGAAGTCCCAAGAGGCTTCGACGCATTTTCGCGAGGGTCTCTCGCGCGGGCCGAAACGGGTTGCTCGAAAACCTCTCGTCGCTACGCGACACAGGTTCAAGAACCTGTGCCACCCGCCGACAGAGTACCCGCCGCGAGCCGACTCTGGGTACATTGACAGTCAAATCGAAATAAGTATACTGATGGATGCCTTTTCGGGGGCAACTGACGCTACTTCGGTTCTTTTCCGGTTCTCTGGCTTCGTTGGCGGGCGACTGCCGTGTCTTGGGCGATCAACGAGAAGTTCGACGTCGAGCAGCAAGTGGTGCGGGTGATTTGTCATGAGATCGCTCGGGGAGTCTGGGTGCCCGGAGATCAAATGCCAACGCCCGAGTCTCTCGCCCGGGATCGCATCCTGAGCCCGCGCGCGGTTGAATCGGCCTTCGCGAGACTCGTGGAAATCGGTCTTCTGGAACGATCAACCGACGGCGCGACTCGGGTGGCCGCCGATGCCCGGCGACTCGCGCAAGACCAACTACTGAGGCTGGCGCGGGCCGAGGTCGACGCGATCAGAACTGGTCTGCGGCACGCGGGCATCTCCGCCGAAGCGGTGGAACGCATCTTTCGGGAGTCGCCTGATGTCTGATGTCGCCATACGCGTGGACGGTCTTGTCAGACGATTCGGGCTGAAGACGGCCGTGGACGGCATTACGTTCGATGTTCCAACGGGAAGCATATGTGGACTCATCGGCCCGAACGGAGCGGGCAAGACGACCACTATCCGGATTCTCCTCGATTTGCTCCGCGCCGACCGTGGAAGCGTCCACGTGTTGGGAATGGACTCGACGCGAGACGCCTTCCACATCGCCTCGCGCGTGGGGTACGTGCCGGAACGACATCACATCTTCGAGTGGATGAGCGTGCGGCAGGTTCTGGACTTCGCGAGTGGAGTCTATCCCCGCTGGGATTGGGAGGAATGCAACCACGTCGGTGCAATCCTGGATCTACCCTCCGACCGAAAGGTGAAGGATCTTTCGCGCGGCGAAACGGCCAAGCTCGCGCTACTGATCGCCCTGGGACACAAACCGGAACTCCTAATTCTCGATGAGCCGACCTCCGGACTCGATCCTCTCGTCCGTCGCGACTTCCTCGCGGCGATCGTTGGGCTCTTGAAGGATGCGAACCGAACCGTCTTCTTTTCCACGCATATCCTGTCGGACGTCGAGCGCGTGGCCGATCGGGTCGTCGTCATGGACGAAGGCCGTGTTGTCGCCAACGACTCGCTCGATTCGCTTCGCCGCCGGTTCCTCAAGGTGAGCGTGCTTTTCCGTTCGCCGCCGGCCTACGATTTCGAGATTATCGGCGCCCGTCGCGTCGACAAGGGAGTCCGCGAATGGGTCGCGGTGTTCGATGAGGGCGGACGACATAATCTGGCGCGACTGGCCGCCGATCCGGCCGTCGCCGACGTTTCGACGCAGCCGATGACGCTCGAAGACGCCTTTGTCGAACTTGTGCGAAAGGAGCGGACCGAGGGATGATATACAAGACGCTCATCAAGAAGAGGCTGCGAGAGTTTCGGGCGAAGAAGGAAGCGATAGGCTTGTCGGTTCTATTTGCGTTTTCGCTCTTGGGCCTTGCCCGGTTCTGGTCCGATGAGCCGTGGGCCATACTTCTCGGAATCGTCCCCCTTCTTCCTATGGGGTTCTATTTGGCGCCAGCTTGCGCCATCGTGACGTTTCGCTATGATTTCGCCAAGGGGGCGAATCGCTTCTGGGAGTATCTGCCCATCAGCCGTTCCGCGATCTGGTTAGTCAACTATCTGAGTGGTCTTGTCGTTCTGTGCCTGTCGACAATCGCCCTGTTCTGGCTTCAAGTATTGCTCTATCGGACGGGTCCGGGATCCGAGTTGTTCAGACACGAACTAGGCCCCTCCGCGTTCGAGCATCTCGCTCCCAACCGATTGTCGCTGACGGCGTCACTCGCCGGCATTCTATTTTGGCTGTTCTCGGTCGGTGTCTTTCCGGTTGCCTATCTCGACAAACAGGAACAGAAGCCGAGCGGTACTCCCGCACTTGCCGCCGTATGTTGCCTGCTGTTAAGCATCGTTGTCTGTGTGACGCTCAATCTGTGCCACGTCGTGCCCGCGGGACTCTCCCTCGCGGCAGTCCTCATCGTCTCCGGCATACTGTTCTCGGCAGGCAGTTATGTTCTATTCGCGCTGGCGCCCCGACACATCACGCCTGGCAAGCGTGCGTTGCTCGGTCTTGGGCTGTTTTTGGCGATCTCTGGCGTTCTCGTGGGCCACCTTTATCTAAAACACCTCGAATGGCGGAAACTCGATCCGTCTGAGCCCGCTCTCGTTGAGCGTCTGTACCGTTTGTCCCGTTTACCCATCAAAGACAATCCCGATCTCGTCTTGGCCAACGTGCGATCCTATCGCTCCGGCATGCACTCCGTTTTGATCGACATGAAGCGGGGCGTGCATCACGATCTCGGTCGCTGGATGACGTTCGTCGACGTCCCAAACAACCATGACGGCCTCCTTTACTTCGTGAAGTCGTCGCATCCCGACGACGATCGATCCAGACAGTCCTTTTTCGTGTTGGTGGGAACTGATGGAACGGCGAGGCACTCGTTTGCGATTCCGCACAGTTCGCGGTCTTACGCGAACGAGGTAAGGTACCTTCCCGGCAAGAAGTTGCTCGCCTACAAAGCAGTGTTTCCAGAGGATAGACTAAGTCGTTCGTATCTGTGCGTTGCCAATTCGAACGGCACGCTCCTGAAGCGATTCGAAATCGGCTATGGGGATTGCCTCGTGAACGAGGCGGGGCAGGCTCTTGCCCTGGCCCCGGCCGAGACGGCCAACGAATCTGACGATGACGAAACGGAGTCCACCAAGTACAAGCCATATATGCTGATTGACCTCGACACGGGGTCGGTCGAACGGTTCGGACTGCCGGGCGAGGCTCTGCTGTTCGCAAGAGACCTTCGACGGGTGATCTGCTCGCGTCAACGGATCGAAGACGGACGTCGATACCAGTCGTATGTCCTCGTTGAACTGCCCTCGCTGCGCGAGCGGCAGATACTGTCTGAAACCGAGTTTCCACCCGAGACGATCACGTCGCAAGTGTGGGAGATGTTCTATCCCAGTATCGCAACAAATAATGAAGAATCGCTAAAGGAATTCTTGTGCGTGGATGCTTCCTTTCGGAAAGCTCTCTATCTCAAGAAGCGGATTGACGGGGACTACTTCCGCTTCTCGATTCATCTTATCGACTTTGAAACTACCGAAAGAACAACGATCGTCCCGGAAGATGCGCTACCCCAAATGGCCGTTGTGGATACGGGCCGCGACGCCGACCGGTCGGTTGCCATACGCCAGTTCACGGCCGATCTGGCCGGGTTTATCTACCAGATCGGGCCCAAGGCATGGCTCTGCGACATTGAGTCGGGCGAATCCACGATCATTTGCGACACGAGCATCATGGTTCAGGGCGTGGAAGAATCGGAGGGAATTGGTTCCGCGCCGGGGTCCGTCGACTACTCTCCCTCCGGCCGTCGCGCTCTACGATACGACAATGCATGGGAACGTTCGACCTTGGATCGTGATCGCCCTAGCCGCTTCAAGTCCGCCGCAGTCGACGTCTTCGTCGACGGCAAGCCCGTTCGCGTTTACACCGGCAAGCGGCGCCCTGTCGGCGCGGAATGGCTCGATGAAGACCGGATCCTCATTTTTGAGGCTGACAAGATGTGCGTGCTGGACGCCGCTGGTGGCGAACCTCGACAGGTCTTCCCGCCGGCAACCGGTGCAACTCCCTGATGGCACCAGCGTCGTGCCCGTGCCTGGCCACGCCTGTTGGATGCGCCCCTTCCACGCGTCGGGTGGCCCCGGTTCTTGAACCGGGGGGACGAAGTCGCAAGAGGCTTCGACGCATTTTCGCGAGCGTCTCTCACGCGGGCAAAACGGGTTGCTCGAAAACCTCCTGTCGCCGCGCGACACAGGTTCGAGAACCTGTGCCACCCGGCGAATTGGAGCGGATCAAGGTCGCCGACACGTCGACCTATGCGCACCCAGTGATCGTCCCACCCGGGTCTTCTTGGAGGATCAGGACTCCGTGGCGATGTGGATGATCGAATTTACTGCCGTCGAACGATATGCCGGGATTGGTTCCGTATCAACCTCGCCGCAATCGACGGGAAAGCGAGAGGAACGGCACCACGCCCGCGATTATGAGCAACAGGGTTCCCGGCTCGGGCACGTCTCCCGTGGCGGTGCCGAATCCGCAGATCTCCGTACCGTCGGGGCCCACGGCGGCAATGCGGATGATCGATGCTTCCGCATTAGTCACGCCATTGTCCCAGTGAGTGCCCACGCCCGGCGTGGAGCCGTGGTAGCCGCCGTTTTCGAACTGGCTGACATAGAATGCGCAATCCGGGCCCACCGCCGCCAGATCACCATAGGCCTTGCCGTTCTTGGTCTGTAATGCGATGTCGGTGATTACGGGCACACCGAGATAACCGGCCCCCAGCACATACCGGGTAATGGAGCCGTCATTGTTATTGCTGAACAGCGAGGTCGACGCCGCGCCGTCTCCGAAAGCCAATCCGTCGGGATAGTGCGGCGTCGCGAAGTTGTTTATCACGGCTCCCGTGTTGCTGATAATGGTGATGTCGCTGTTGGCTTGTCCGGCAAGCGCGATCGCGCCGGTGGAGCTTGCCTCGATGTCATCAATAAGCCCCGACGCCGTATAAATAAGTGTGTTGGTCAGATTGACCGGATCGTACAGGTAGACGTTGTTCGTGCTCCAACCGGCCACGTAGGCAAGGCGGCCGTCGGGCAAGGTTGTAATACCGTATCCCTGTCCCCCAACCGTTCCTGCCAGCGTTTGCGCCGGTGCTGCCCAGTTGTTGGGATTGAACCGCTGGAGTCCGACGTTGGTGGGCGTATAGATGTAGCCGTCGAGTCCCTTGGCAAGCCCATAGCCCGTGCTGCTGAGCCCGGGGATCGTGTATGTCGCAATCGACGCATGGACGTTCGTGCCCTGGTGTACGGCATTCTGGGTCAGGCTGTACACGAGTATGTCAGACCCGTTTCTATTCATCAGATTGCCGGCATTGGTCCAGGCCATTCCTGGACCACCCACCAAGGGACCAGTGTAGATCTCCTGTGTATAACCCGGATCCAGATAATCGAACTGAACGGCGAGCGCCGGCGTGGCGACCGACCACGCGACAAGCAATGCCGAAACGATCGAAACCGACGCGACTCTCATTGATTGTGCCATGGCACGAACTCCTTGATTCACGGTTTTCCACGTCTTCCTGAACACCTCCGCGCACCGCGCGCGGATTCAGACATGAATGGTTTGTGTGACATCGATTAGTAGATGGCTGGCAAGCCAGCCGTAAACGCGCCCAAGGAAGGAGGGAAACGCCTTCGCGTTCGATACGCTCTTGGCTTGGGTACGGACGCGCCGTCAAAGCAGGGGCGAAAAAGAGTGTAGTTTTGTCACCCCAAACTGGCAAAATTATTAGCCCGGCGGTTGTCCCAGGCAAGTGGGTGCGTCAGAATGTCAACCCACCAACGGCAATACGAGCCGTAATCTGTTCACAATCCGCCACTTAGAGCACGAGTTTAGAATCGTGGACATTCCAAGGTGCGCGACGGGACATTACGCCGAGAATTGGGCAGGGGCAAGAACCGGATCGAGTACTCCACCTGGGACCATTCAGCCGAGGCGTTGCTGAAGCGAGGCGCGACGCAGGCTGCCACTGGCTCCGCCATTGCTTGGGCGCAGATGACATCCCCTCGCAAGAGACTCAGCGAGAAAAATGGCACGCCGAACGACTGTTAGGAATTTTTATTACTTGGCCATCGGCATGGGTTGAGGCCAAGCGGCTGAACAATGATTTGTTCAAACAGACGGCCTCTTGACGCATCCGGGGAGAACTCTGTCAGAGCCCGGGGGTACACTTGCGTCCGGCAAACGCCTGCCGGCGGAGCCACCGGGGAGAACCCCACAAGGTGGTGCAAGCGTCGATCTCGGAAGGCATTTCATCGAAGGGTCGGCGACCATGGCGGCAAGAACCGTATTCCCCACCTATGGTCAGGGCCCTGCAAATGTGATAGAAAACGAAGATCGAGCTTCAATCTGAGTCCGTCTTTGCCGCCCGTGGCTGATTCCCGGAAATTGCCCATGATCCGACTCAAGCAGAACGCGCCCCCCGCGTGGGACTACCCCAAATACGAGCCAGGCGAACCGGTTGCCCTGTTCGTCCCGTGCTACATCGACCAGTTCTTTCCCGAAGCGGCCCGGGCGACCGTCGAGTTGCTCCGGCGGCAGNNCGGTCGTCTTTCCCAAGGAACAGACGTGCTGCGGTCAGCCGGCGTTCAACTCGGGCTATTGGGACGAGGCGCGGCGCGTCATTCACCATTTCTGCGACGTGTTCGAGCCGTACCGCTGGATCGTCGGGCCGTCGGGTTCGTGCGTGGCAATGTGCCGCGTGTTCTACGAGCACGTCGATCCCAATCCGCGAATCGTCGAAATCGGCCGCCGGGTCGTGGAACTGACCGAGTTCCTCGTCGAGGTGCTCGGCGTGACCGACACGGGAGCCAGCTATCCGCACAAGG
>DOEZ01000172.1 GCA_003532715.1 Planctomycetaceae bacterium | reverse complement strand
GGCTAATGTCGGCCAAGAAGCGAACACAAAAAAGCTCGGGCGGGGGCGTGCCCACGGTGGTCCGGTGGGTCATTCTTGTTCTTTCGGGGGCATTTTTCATGCCGTTAGTGGCGGCGGGGCTCCTGTTCGCCACCACGTTTATCTTATGGCAAAAAGTCGGCGACGACTTGTTGGCTTCCGACGACTATCAGGTTGCGGCCGAGGATATCGAGATCAGCCCCCTTCCCGAATGGATCCGCGCGACCGACGTGCGAGGACAGGTCTTCAACTACCTGGGCCCAATGTCCATCATGGACGAAGACGCGGTGGAACGCGTGGCCAATGCCTTCCGACTCCATCCGTGGGTCGAGCGAGTCGTCCGCGTTTCGAAGCACCACCCGTCAAGAATACGCGTGGAACTCGAGTATCGTCGGCCGGTCTGTCTTGTCCAAGTGTCCAACGACAAATTCTTCTGCGTCGACGTTCGTGGCGTCTGGCTGCCCGATACTGATTTCGATCAGGACGAACCGTCGCCCTACCCGATCGTCGTGGGCATCACAAGCGGTCCGGTCGCCGGGGTGGGGGATTGTTGGGGCGATGAACGGGTCGTGGGAGCGGCTGAGATAGCCGCCCAGTTCGGTGACCCGTGGCGCGAGCTTGACCTGGACCGGATCATTGCCATCGGCGAACCTCGTCAGGAATACACCTATGATCTGGTCACGCGAAAGGGCACTCGAGTCATTTGGGGGTGTTCCCCCCGCGGCACGGACGCCCAAGAGATTCCAGCGACGACAAAGATCGAGAGGTTGCGACGTTACGCTATTGCCCACGGCAGCCTCGAAGGGCTCAACGGTCCACAAAAGATCGACGTTTCGCGACCCGAGGGGCTAAGGATCGTCGGAGAGCCGGTCATCACGTACGCCGACGGTAATCTTCGATAGGCTGCCCTTAGCCGGCCGTAAGGTTGGAGTCTTCGGGTTGCGACTCCTGGTCCTGCTTGATCTCCTCTCGAACGATCGCCATGTGTTCCGGGGCATCGATGCCGATGCGCACAGCACCCGGCGCGACCCGAACCACGGTTACGGTGATCTGGTCGCCAATCAGGATTCGTTGACCGACTTTTCGCGACAAGACAAGCATTACAAACACCCCATGGGAGGCATTTCAAACTAGACCTAACGAGGAGACCGGCTCTGACGGTAGCCTAAAGCCGAACAGTTGGCGGATCACTCCCCGCAACCACCTGGGCACGAATAGTGCCGTCTCGGCCGAAAACACCAAACACACGGGGAAACGGCTCCCCGTTCGGCAAAAAGAGCGGAACACGCGACGGTTATCTATAGACACACCGGTAAGCTAACATAAGCAAATGTGCCGGACAAGGGGGGGCTGTTCCGGTTTTTCCGCTGTTGTCCGCTTGCTGGTCTGTCGAGGTCGGATCGCGAGAGGTTTCCAGTCGTTAGTGTCGCACATCGGCGACTAATACGTTCGCGTGCGACCGTTTTGAGGGGCGGATTTCGACGCCGGTGCGAGCATTTTGCGTCATCTTTCGCCTTCTGACGCTTCGTTGCCGATCAATCTTTACATGTTTCGAAATCTGGCGAGTTTGTATTTCCGCCGAAAAAGCGGTTCGGGATGACGTCGGTGGGGTGGAAAACCGCGCGCTGCGACTGTATGATATTCAGTTTTGGTGGGTTGAAGATCGCGTTTAGCAAAAGGAGCGTCTCATGGCCGATGCCGCTGAGCTTTATGATGCCGTATTGTCTGGGAATGCAAAGAAGGCCGAGGAAGTGACCAAGGCCGCCTTGGAAGCCGGAGCAAATCCGTCGGAATTGCTCGGGAAGTACATGATTCCCGCGATGGACGAGGTGGGTCGGCGGTTTGAATGCAACGAATACTTCGTGCCCGAACTGCTCATCGCCGCGCGTGCCATGAAGAAGGCGTTGGAACTTCTGACGCCGCACCTCGCCGCGATCGGCGCTGAGTCGGCCGGCCAGGTGATCATCGGCACGGTGAAGGGCGACCTNNCACGATATCGGCAAGAACCTGGTCGCGTCGATGCTCGAGGGAGGCGGATTCCAGGTGGTCGATTTGGGTGTCGATGTTCCGACCGAGAAATTCGTCGAAGCCGTCAAGGAAAGAAAGGGGTGCATCCTCGCCCTCTCCGCGCTGCTGACCACGACCATGACCATGATGAAGAACGTCATCGAGGCATTGAACGAGGCGGGCGTTCGCGAGTCGACCAAGGTCATGATCGGCGGCGCTCCCATCACGCAGCAGTTTGCCGACGAGATCGGCGCCGACGGTTACAGCGACAACGCCAGCGCGGCGGTTGCCCTGGCGCGCAGACTGGTCGGCTAATCGCACGAAGTCTTTTCGTCGCGGAATGGTGGTGCCGCGCGCCAGTGTCCAGAATGATCCGAAGCAGACTGGTATTGTCATGTCCGAGCAAGCTCCACTGACGTTTCGCGACATCATCGCCGACGAGCGGTTTCACTACGGCGCCGAAGTCGTCACGACGCGGGGTCTCAACCCGGCCGACTCGCCCAGCAGCGTCGTCGGCCTGGCGCAAGACTTGTTGGCCGATCCGCGAATCGGCTGGATCTCCGTAACCGACAACCCGGGCGGCGGCCCGATGCTGCCGCCCGACTGGCTTGCCGGCCGCCTTTCGGAGCATCGTCGCCGGATGGTCTTGCACCTGACCTGCAAGGACATGAACCGCAGCGGCATCGAAGCGGCCGCGTGGCGCTACGCCTCCGAGGGTTTCGAGAATATTCTGGCCATCACCGGCGACTATCCCACGGGCGGTTTCGGCGGCACGGCCGAGCCGGTTTTTGACCTGGACAGTCTCGGGCTGATCCACTTGCTGCATTTGATGAACGAAGGGCTGCAAGTGCCCGGCCGGCGCGGCTCGCTCGAGAAGCTTCCGGCGACCAACTTCTTCATCGGATGCGTCGTCTCGCCCTTCAAACGCCACGAACGCGAGTTGATGCCGCAGTATTTCAAACTCATTCGCAAGATCGCCGCCGGCGCGGAGTGGATCGTTCCGCAGTTGGGTTACGATATGCGAAAGTTCCATGAGATCAAGCTGCTGCTGGCGTCGCGCCGGCTCGACGTGCCGGTGGTTGGCAATGTCTATGTGCTCAGCGGTTTCGTCGCCAAGTTGTTCCACAGCGGCAAGCTGGCCGGATGCGTCGTGAGCGACGAATTGCTCGAGACGTGCCAGAAGCAGGCCGCCAGCCCCGACAAGGGCCAGAAGTTTTTCCACGAGTTCGCGGCGAAGCAACTGGCGGTCTTCAAGGGACTGGGCTTCACGGCCGGCTATCTCGGCGGCTTGGCCAAGGCCGAGACGTTTGGCAAGGTCATCGACCTGGCCGAGAGCTTTGGCGAGAATGACTGGCGCGACTTCCTGCCCGAGATTCGCTACTCGCAACCCAGCGAGTTCTTCCTGTTCGAGCACGATCGGAAGACCGGCATGAGCGCCCCGGATCGAATCAACCCCGAGTATTTGCGGTCGATGAAACGACCGCCGCGGTCGAAACACGTCACATTGAATTACCGCGTGTCGCGGATGGTCCATTCGTTGGCGTTCCACCGCGGCCACAAGCTCTACGGACTGATGACGCGGCTGTTTCGNNGACGGCTGGAAAAGGACGGGAAGCCCAATCTGCTCGGTCGAATGTCCTACTGGATCGAGAAGCATGCGAAGTATGTCGGCTATGGGTGCGAGGATTGCGGCGATTGTAGCCTGCCCGACTGCGTCTACCTCTGTCCCAATTCGGCCTGTTCGAAGAGTACTCGCAACGGGCCGTGCGGGGGGTCGCTCGACGGGCGGTGCGAACTGGACGACAAGGACTGTCTCTGGGCTCGCGCCTACGAGCGGCTGAAACACTACGGCGAATCGGAGCAACTCACCGAGGGATTGCCGATCATTCACGACGCCGGACTCAAACATACCTCGGCATGGGCTAACACCTACCTCGACCGCGATCATTTTGCGGCGATTGCCAAGCAACTGGCTGAAGACAACGTGAAGAAAGACACGAACAAGGACGAGGGATGATGCCAAGCGGGCCAGTGGGCTCGTTATAACACTCCCATCCACCTTCGCGATCTTCGCGACCTTCACGGTGAAAAGACTCGATAACTCCGAAATCGAAAAGGATACCACTCATGGCAATAGAAGGTCTGACGATCATCGGCGAGACGATCAACGACTCGGTTCCGTCGACCCATAAGCTGTTCGAGGCGACGGACATCGAGGGCCTGTTGGCGCTGGCTAAGATGCAAGACGAGGCGGGCGCGGGCTACATCGACGTGAACGTCGGTCCGCGTTCGCCCGATTTCATGGCCGACTTGGTTCGACAGATCCAGGGCGTTACGTCGAAGCCGCTCTCGATCGACACGCCCGACCCGGCGATCGCCAAGGCGGGACTCGAAGCGTACGACCTCGACCGGGCCGGCGGGCTCAAGCCGGTGCTCAATTCGATTTCACCGCTACGAATGGAAATGTTCGACCTTTACTCGATCTGCCCGTTCAAGCCGATCCTGTTGATCTCGGAACAGATGGTCGGGGGACAAGCGGGACCATGCCATACAGCGGAACAGACGTACGAGGCGGCCAAGGCCATGGCGGCGACCGCGCGCGGCGTGGGCGGCGGTATTCCAAACGACGATCTGATCTTCGACCCCGGCATCGCCCCGGTCGGCTCCGATTCGGAGGGAAACCTGAAGCGATTGGTTCAGGCTGCGGGGACGATCCATGCCGATCCCGACTTCGCCGGAGTCCACATGTCGGTCGGCCTGAGCAATTTCACCGTAATGCTCCCCTCGAAGACGTCCGACGGTTCCCTGGTAAAGGGTCCGCTGGAAAGCGCCTTCTTGACGAAGACCGTGCCGCTCGGATTGGACATGATCATCGGCTCGGTCAAGCGGAAATACGAACTCCTCGACGCCGCCCATCCGGCGATGCAATGCATCGACGACATTCTGAAGATGGACGACGGCTTCGAAGCCATTATGAGAGTGCGTGATTTCTACGCATGAGCGGGGAACCATCGGCTATGACCTACAAGCATTCCGGCCTGCCGCCCGATATTGAGATCGCCCGCAAGGCGAAGATGCTGCCGATCGATGAGGTCGCCGCGAAGCTCGGGCTCGACGGCAAGGAATTGGAGCACTACGGCCCGGTAAAGGCCAAGGTGCCGCTGGACGTCTATCATCGGTACGATGCCGCGCCGACGGGCAAGCTCGTGCTGGTCACGGCGATCACGCCCACGCCGGCCGGCGAAGGAAAAACGACGACGAGCATCGGCTTGGCCGACGCTCTGAACCGGCTTNNTGTCTGCGAGAGCCGTCGATGGGGCCGTGCTTCGGAATGAAGGGGGGGGCGGCCGGCGGCGGCTACAGTCAGGTCGTCCCGATGGAAGACATCAATCTCCATTTTACCGGCGACATCCACGCAATCGAGTTGGCCCACAACCTGTTGGCGGCCATGCTCGACAATCATCTGCACCACAGCAACTCGTTGCGCATCGATCCGCGCCGCGTCGCCTGGGGCCGCGTGATCGACATGAACGACCGGTCGCTGCGCAACGTCATCGTCGGCCTGGGTGGCATCGCCAACTCGCTCCCCCACGAAAGCACGTTCGACATCACGGTCGCCTCCGAAGTAATGGCCGCCTTCTGCCTGTCGGAGTCGATCTTCGAGCTGCGCGAGCGGCTCGGACGCATGGTCGTCGGTTATACTCGCCAGCGAAAGCCAATCACCGCCGCCGATCTCAAGGCCCATGGGGCGATGGCCGTTTTGCTGAAGAACGCCCTGAAGCCGAACTTGGTCCAGACGCTCGAGAACAATCCGGCCATTATCCACGGCGGCCCGTTCGCCAATATCGCCCATGGGTGCAATAGCGTCATCGCCACCAAACTGGCGATGCGTCTGTCGGACTACACGGTGACCGAGGCGGGCTTCGGCGCCGACCTGGGGGCCGAGAAGTTCTTCAACATCAAGTGCCGCAAGGCGGGCATCCAGCCCGACGCCGTGGTTATTGTCGCCACGGTCCGCGCCTTGAAGCTTCACGGCGGCGTGCCGCTCGAAAAACTCGATACGCCCAACACCGAGGCCCTCGACAAGGGCGTCGAAAACCTCAAAAAGCACATCGAAAACGTCCACCGTTTCGGCCTGCCCGTGGTCGTCGCGATCAATTACTTCACCAACGACACGCCCGAGGAAATCCAGTTCATCAAGGACAAGTGTGCCTACCTGAGCGTCAAGATCGTCTCGTCCGATCATTGGCGGCAAGGCGGCGAGGGGGCCGAGGAGCTGGCCGCGGCGGTAATCGACGTGGCCGAAAACACGAAGACCGACTTCACGCTGCTCTATCCCGACTCGTGTACGCTGTGGCAAAAAGTCGGCATCATCTGCCGCGAGATCTACGGCGCGGTCGACGTGCTGGCCGACAAGCGGCTGCGAGCCAAGTTCCAGCAACTTCAAGAGTCGGGCTACGGCGAGCTGCCCATCTGCATGGCCAAAACGCAGTATTCGCTTTCGACCGATCCGGGCTTGAAGGGTCGCCCGACGAAATTTGACGTTCCGCTCCGCGACGTCAAGGTGGCCGCCGGCGCGGGGTTCGTCGTCGTGCTCAGCGGCGACATCATGACCATGCCGGGGTTGCCGGAAGTGCCCGCCGCCGAATCGCTCGATATCGACGAAAATGGCGACGTGGTGGGCTTGTTCTAAGAACGCGACAGAAGCAAGTACCCGGCGGTCGATGCCGCCGGGTTCCGTGGAGCCCAAGCATTCTCACCCCCCGAACCGCGTATTGGCTCCGGCAGGGAGGAGAAGTCGTTAGGAAGTGTAAGTCGGGGCGAAAGGATTTGAACCTTCGACCTCTGCGTCCCGAAAATACCCGGGCGAATCACGAAAAAGCCTGTTTTTCCCGAGGGTTTTTCACATTTTAGACGTTTTTTGGCCGTTTGCAAGCCGTCGCAAGAAAACCCTTATTTTCTCGGGGTTTTGCGGTAGTCGGGCATTCCAAATCCGGTAGTCTACCGGATTTCATCGGGGCCGTTTTTCGCGGGATTTGAGAAGGCCGCCATAGACCCAAACCGGCTATCCACCAACGGACGTGTCTCGCGACGTATCGAGATGAGTGCAAGACTTCTTTGTTGGCACGCCCTCATTGGTGGTGTGACCGCGTCAGGCTTTTCGATGTCGGCAACCGACGCCAACGTCTAACGGGACGAATCCGTGACGAAGCTCATGTCATATTCCTTGGCGAACCAGGAATCTTTCCATTTTGCCAGAGAGAATTGGGCCATGTCCCAAAACGCTCGCTCGGGAGTCGATCCAGGTTACGTGATCGCACCATTGAAGGAGCTTTTTTCAGACCAGAGAACGACGAACATAACGCAGACGACTCGAAAGCCCAAGGAGGTCTTAACAACGCACCGGTGCGTCGCCAAATCGCTCTGGAAGGCAGGTTATTGACACTGCGTAGCGAATGAACGGAAGGTAAGCAGGGGGCACGGGATTGTCCCCGAAAACACAGTGTCAGAAAGTCATCCTCCCATTGCCGACTCGCATCTTCTGCCGCGAACGGCGACGCGTGTTAGGGCTGTGTGGGTGCGTCTCCGCAGAGGGACCTCAACCATTACTCGTCTAGCCCGAAATGTCGTACGAGCTTATCGAGGGTGAAGCGGTTTCGCAGGCGGCAGCAAATATGCGGGGTGGCGAACAAGCCCTTTTCCCGGTAACCGTCTTCCTTCGGCACGGTCTTTTCCCATTGCACGCGAACGAGGTGCTCACAGTTTTCCGGGTCGTTAGGATGGTGTCCCATGTCGGGAGCGGACAAGGGCCCATCGAGGATCGGCCTTTGCTGGCCATCGACCCGAACCGTGAAGTCCATGATCGGCACCGGCGTCTCCTTGACAACGCCCACGCCGACGTAGCCGCTCTGCGGCACATACGCGAACACGCGAGCACCTGGAAAGAGCATGTTGAACTGTTGTGTGTACTGTCTGCCACCCCCGGCGGAGACGAAGCCATACTGTATGCAGTCTTGCCAACTGCGCCACGCACCGTCACCAAGCGTCACATAAAAATCGCGGCCGTTCCAGGGCTCGCTTTTCGGCTTCTTGCCGCCCGTCGGGCGGCGCGTTTCCGGCTGCTGCGGGTCGATGAGCCACGTCCTCGTCAAATACTCGTGGCCGTTGTCTGCGAAATGGCGGAAGAAGACCGCGTTGATCGGCACCTCATAATTCTCGCTCAGATACGCGATGATCCGTTCCGTGCTATGGTCGAGTTCCGAGGCGACCACGATGAGCCGATGGTTTTGATTGAGTTCGTCGGGCAGGCTCACGCCGAACGCCTCGGAGAATCCCTTCTCGATCTCCTTGCCGCCGTTCTTCTCGGCGTAGATCGCCTTGATCTCGTCGATCGACAGGTCTTGAACCCACGAACCATAGTCAAGCACCTGCGCCACGACCTCGCGGGGCGTGCGGTTCCGTTTCAGTTCGACGACGATCAGGTCGCCCTCGGAGTCCATCGCCAGGATGTCGATGACCTTCCCTTGCGCCGTGGTCACCTGCCGCCCAATGAGCATCAACTGCGGCGCGAGGATCGACAGATCGATAACCAGCGTGTCTTCAAGCTTGTTTTCGGATTCGATAGCCGAGAAATCGACCTTTTCGACCTTCTCGCCCAAACGCCAGATTCCTACCTCGATTGGCATGTGTTACTCCTCGGCAATGACTTGTTCTCATGTAATCGAATGAATACATGCGGGTTGTCTGTGCCCCAAATAAGTCCCGTTTCCCGCTTCTGCCCGCTTCTCGCCCCCCTCACGTGGCCCAATCCGCGCAAAGCACTTCGGTTTGTTCCAGCACAAGCTATGCTGTCCGTTGCTGCATGTCGGGCGGATAGCAGAACCCGGTGACCAACATTTCGCACACGAGCACCCGCTTCATGTTATCTCTGGCATCCTCAAGTTGCTTCGTTAGCCCGTCGCTCGCCGTTGTCGTGCGGATGTGCGGTTGCCGCTCGGCTACATCATAGGCCGAACTGTTCATGACGACACCGATTCGGCTTCCTCCTACTCTTCCTTCCGGATGCGGACCTACACGTCCTTCAGGAGATGCTGGTTGACCGTGTCAGGTTTTTCGATGTTGGCAATGGAGGTCAACATCTATCAGGACTGCCATCACCCTAGCTCGCGGCCGCGCCAAGTGTCGCCCGGGCAATTCGCAGTGCCCGGGCCTTGACAAAGTAGCCGTCACCGAACCAAACCGACTCCAATCGCCTCTCGTCCGTTCGTTTGAGCTTTCGATGGTCAACCCACTCCGTGACACCGTTGTAGGCCGCCCAGAGCGTGCCCTGCACGCCCCGGCGGTTGTTTCCGGCACCCTGCTCGAAGAAATAGCGTGACCACTGACGATTCTCCTGAACTCTCTTGGCCGCCTTCGGGTCGTCCGGATCATTTGGGGCGGGATACACTGCGGCGAGGTACTCGTCCAGCTTGGCCGAGTCGAGCGACACCTTGCACATTGCCTGAAACGCCGTGGCAAGGTTCTTGAAGCCTTTTTCGACGATCCCAAGCACGCGTCGGGCCTCCCTCAGTTGCTCCTGCATGTTCCGCCCGTGGACAACGCGGATGGTCGGGCCGTCGGATAGGGCGAGGGTCAACGTGTTGTTGCACACAACCCGAACCGGGGTGAACTTGATCTGGACCGCGCTCTTGCCGTCGTGGCTGTTCGATAACAGAAGATACTTATCGGCCACGTCATCGCCGACCACCACGATCGGTTCGGGCAGTTTGGCCAACAGCCAGATTCGCTCCCCGTCGCGCAGCACGCCCGCGGTATGGTAGACAGCCGCTTTCTCGCCTACGATCGGATCGAAGAAGCCAAAGGCCTCCTTGTTTTGCAGGGGGGTGTAACTCTTGTGGACAACCCCGAGAACGGGACAATCCTCCTTGGCC
>DOEZ01000555.1 GCA_003532715.1 Planctomycetaceae bacterium | reverse complement strand
CAACCATCGCATAATCGGCCTCCTGACAAAACCCGGGGCGATTCCTCGGCGCGAGTATGGCGACAACAACACCGCCAAAACCCCACCCGAGCGGGCCGTACTCTATCCTCGCGGCGTTCGGGGGTCAATGCGAGTTTCGGCATGGGCGGTGGATGAGAAGTCCCCGTCGCCCGTGAGCTTGGCGGCCGAGAGACTGATCACCGAATCGTCTGCGTCGAGATTCGCTTGGATGCGACAATTCATGGTCCTTGCTGTTCCTCGCTCTCGTAGTAGTAACCTTCTGGTCCGGGCCAGAGAGACTTGCCGTCAATCGGAATCCACTTCGGTGGAGTGCCCGGCCGGTACTCGTAGACCTGAGAAATCAGCGTAATGCGGTGACAATGTTCCCGAGGATCCAGCATGGTCGAATCCTTCGCCTCTGAAATGAGCGGCATCAGCTTGGATTCCAACGAATTGCAGGTATCGAGGTACGCGAGAAAGCGCCTCGGAACGGCGTTGGTGAACTCGGACCAAGTGTACTTCTTGCATGCCGGGACCAGGGGATCATCTGAGTTAACGGTATGGAAGTAATCAACACCATGACTTGATTCGTGCCAATAGGCATATAAGCTTTTTCTGGGACTGTTCGCCAAATGGTAATGAAACGGAGAGTACAAAATAACATTCTCCTCTTCGCCTTTGGAGGCGAACATTACCGAATAGCTCATGTCGTTCATGTCATAGCCCGCATAGGAATAGGCCATATTCGCCACGTTGTTGTAGTCCTCGACCTGAATGGACGAGAGAATATCGTTCACTCTCGCCGGCGTCACTTGCCCCACGTGATACCAAACCGGTCCAACTCGCCACATGATCCTCCCACTGGCCCAAACCACTAGGCGGTGACTCATGCGGGTGCCGTACAGTCCATACGCCTTCGGCCTTCCGGGATGTCTTCGAACCGCATCGCCACCGCCATGATGTGTATCGTCGAGTATCGCCGCGACCGGAATACCATCCTCGACGGTATACGGAAAGGTGACACGGACTCGCACGCCATCTTTGAGTTTAGCGTTGTGCAGACGAGACAACTCCTCCTTCTCGCCTTCCCTCCCCGACGGGACGACTTCAATAGTCAACTCCTTCTGGGTGTTTGAGTCTTCCCCGTGAGACCCACAACCGATGAAGAACGGTCCCACCGCGACAGCCAGTACAAAGAACCATCGTGCGTGTTCGAACATGATCCAAGGACTCCGTGACGGGTGTGGTTGCGTTCGTGGTTCTTGCTTCCATCTCGCGGCGACGAAGCGACAAGGAGTGGGTGCTCCCCACGACATCGAACTTCGTGAACGAATTGAGTCGAAGAATCGCCATGACAATCCGCAGGTGACTCCCGGCATTATACCGCGGTATTCCGAAACGCATATCTTCGTTCATGCTTTCGAGCGTTGGCCTCTGCGACCCCTCCGGGGTCGGCCAGTTGCTTGCGACCATCAACCCCGAGTCGCTGCGCGACTGCGGGGCTAATGGCTTTCATCCCTCCGGGATGACGGACGCCGCAATCGGCATTCCCCCGGTCTCCTCCACATCTTGGCGTCCTCGCGCCTTTGCGTTAAGAGAACCTCGACCAGACGGCAAGGATGAACAAGCCATCCATGCCACACCGGATCGGCGGCTTATGCCTCCCTCACCACGCCCGGTTCGACGAAGACTAGCCGCGCTGTTACGCAATCGCCGGGCAGGCCGAACATTTTGGCGACGGCTCGGGCGTAGGCTTGCATCTGCGGGCGGTAGAACTCGACCCGCGCGTCGAGGCCGGCCGGGTCGTCGGCCACGCGGTCGGTCTTGAAATCGAGGACGTCGGCCGAGATGGGCTTTGCGTCGCCATCGCCCACAATGTCCCGATCGTAACAGACCACCAGCCGGTCGATCGTGCCGTTGAGAATCGCGTCTCCCTCGCGGACGGCGAACGGATGCTCCGACCTGCGCCACAATCGCGTCTCGGGCGCGCCGTGCGCCGCCGGCGTCAGCACGGCTCGGACGGCCGGCCGAGCTAGTGCCGCGCGAAAATCGGTCAGCCACCGCGCGACGGCCCCTTCGTCGCTCGTGTGCCGCCGCGCGATTCGCGCCAGTTGCTCGTCGTCGGGCATTTCGGAATTGATCCACCCAATCTGCTCGAACCAGGCATGCATCACCGTGCCGCGCACCAGCGCGTCGGTCGATTCCAGGCCGATTCGCGAGGCCAATGCCACCCGCGAGCCGCCCTCCAACTGCGACGGGCTGCGGCGGTCCAACCCCCGGCGCGACTGCTTCGGCGCGTCGGCCAGCTTCACTCGCAACGGCTCGACCGCGACCGCTTCTTCCTTTTTCGCGGCGCATGTCTTCGCGGCGTATGTCTTCGCGTCGGCCGCCTTCGCCCCGGTCGCTTTTGCCTCGACCGGCGGCGCGTGCTTGCTGGCCCAGTCGGCGTCGCCCCATTGGCCGGCCGTCGTCTTGGGCTCAAGCGGACCGCCGCCGACCAGCGCCGCGCGGAGCAATCCGGCGGGCGTTGCCGGGATCTTCTTCTCGTTCTCCTTCGACGGCGCGACGATCACGTGCAGCGCGTGAACGGCCCGAGTGAGCGCCACGTAGAGCAGGCATAACGCCTCCTCGGCCGACTGCTGGCGATCCTTCTCGAACATCGCTTGGAATTCTCGCGGCAACAGCGGCCGCAGATTCTCGCCTACGTAGCGGCACACTCGCTCGACCGGCGCGGTGGGCCCCGCGCGGCCGACGACCATCCGCGACGGCTGACCCATGAGCTTGTAGTCCAGCTCGGGCAAGACGACGATGTCGAACTGCAAGCCTTTCGCCTGATGGACGGTCATCACCCGCACGTCGGCCGACGTCGGATCCTCGACCCGCTGCCGGCTCACGAGGTCGATGAAGTCGTCGGCCCGCTCGGTCGCGCGCGGCTGATAGCCGTAGGCCATCTCGATCAACTGGACCAATCGGCTCAGGTCACGCGCGTCGCACGACGGCGCGAGCCGCCGCGTCCAATCATAAATCGTCGGGCCGTAGCCCTCGTCGAGCAACCGCCGGCGCAGCTCGGCCGAAAGCCGCCGCGCGGCCGCGTCGTCGTCGAACCGCGTGAAGTCCAACGCCGCGCCCAACGGGCTTTGGGCCACGTGGAACCGCGAAGCCGTGTCGCCCGGATGATCGGCCAGCCGCAACAGCGACAGAACCAACTCGACGGCTGGCGAATCGCCCAGCGGGTTGCCCCCTTCCTCGCTCGCCGCGATGTGATAGGTCTTTCGCAGCCGATAGATGAGCCGGGCGACGCTCGCGTTGCGGCGAACCAGCACGCCGATCGACCGTCCCGGCGCGGCCGCGTGCAACTCGGCGATCCGCGCGGCCGCGTGGTCGAGCGTGACGTTCGTCTGTTTTTCGCCCTCGCCGGCCATGGGGGCCGTTTCGAGGTGGCCATAGCCGGCCAGCTCGGTCCGCGCGGTCGAATGGGGCCGGAACCGCTCGGCCCACGCCCGGGCGGCCGGTTCGTAGTTCTGCATCGCGTCGTTGTCGGCCAGCCGCTCGAAGACCCGGTTGACCACGTCGATCACCACGGGCGACGAGCGGTAGCTCTTGTCGAGTTCCTCGGAGGCCAGCCCGGACAGTTCCCCGCCGATCGCTTCGAGGATTTCGGCCACGCCCCCGCGCCATCCGTAAATCGCCTGCTTCACGTCGCCCACGCAGAAGAACGTGTCGTCGGCTCGGCCGACAATCTGCCGAGCGAAGGGGCGCAGCACATGCCACTGGGCGGGCGACGTGTCCTGGAACTCGTCCAACAACAGGTGTTCGAGCCGCGCGTCGAGCCGGTAGGCCACCTGGTCCAACGGCCGGGCGTCGGCCGCCTCGCCCAACCGGCACGTCACATCGTCGAATCGCAACGTCCGCTGCATCGTCCGCAGCCGGTTGTACGATGCGTCAAAACGCGCGAGCATCGCGTGGGTTGCCTCGGTCTGATTGGCGATCGCCGCGAGGATTTGTGCCGTGGCGTGCTCGACGACCGGCAGATAGGCGGCCCGGACGTCGGGCGTGATTTCCTTCTTGTAGTAGGTGGTCTCGCCGGAGACGATCTGCTTGGGCAGCCCGCCTGACAGAAACGCCTCCCACTGCTGGGCCTCGATCCGCGCGAGATCCTTTTCGCGCGACGTGAGGATGCTCTTGTGCGACGGCAACGCGACCTCGGCCAGCGCGGCGACCGCCGCGGCCAGTTCGGCCGGATCGAGCGATTTGCGACGCGGCAGCGCGTGCCATGCCTCGGCCGGCGATTCGAGGTAGATTCGATACAGGTCTTGCACCAGGTCGAGAATCTGGCGGCTGATTCCCCGGGCTGCTTCGCCCTTGCTCAACAGGTGCATCAGACGGAGCGTGTCGTCGGTCGATTCGGCTTCGAGCATCTCGCGAATCGCCTCGACCCGCAGCCGCAAGTCGGTCGTCTCGTCGCAAATCTGCCAGCCCGGCGGCAGGCCCAGTTCGAGGCTGAAACTTCGGGCCATCTGCGCGAAGACGCTGTCGAGCGTCCCCACGCGGAGCCGGTGCAACTGGCGGACCATCGTTTGCAGCACGTCGAGGCAGTGAGCCCGATCGAGTCCGGGCCGGTTGAGTTGATCGGCCAACGCGGCCAGCTTTTTGGCGTCGAGCGCCGCTTCGGCCAGCCGGGTGAGCACGCGGTCGAGAATCTCGCCGGCCGCCTTCCGCGTGAAGGTGGTCGCCAGAATCGTATCGACCGGCGCTCCATCCAGGGCGAGCGTCAAGAACCGATTGCTCAGTTGGAACGTCTTGCCGGTGCCGGCCGAAGCGCGAATCACGACGTCGGGCAACTTGGGTCGTGGTCCGTTCATGCCGCGTCCTCCCCGTTGTCGTCGCTCTGTTCGTCGGCCAAGGCGGTCCCGAACTGGCCGTCCTGGCAAATGGCGGCGAACTCGTCGAAGAACGCGGGCGGCGGATCGGTCGGCGGCCAGAACACGCCCGCGCGAATCGCGCGAATCACCCGCCGGGCCGTCTCGTCGGCGTCGTCAAGTTCCGACGGCGTCCACCCGGCGATCAACTCGCCGACTTGCGCGACGTCCTTGGGCAACGCGATGTAAGCCAGTTCGACCGGGCCTTCGATGCCCAGCCCGGCGACCAGGTGGCGATAGAGCGGCAACTGGAGATCGACCCATTCCGACTTTTTGCGATGCGTCTTGTCGGGCGGATCGACCCGGTCGGACGTCTTGTAGTCAAAAACGATCCGCCGTCCGGTCGGTTCATGCACGTCAATCCGGTCGATCCGTCCGCGAAGCCCCATCGGCAGGCCGTCGACCTCCAGCAGGGCCTTTTCGGGCGAAATGGCCTGTTCTACGAACTCGATCCGCCAACCGTCGGCCGTTCGTCGTGCTTGCCACTGGGCAAACCGCCGAAGTCGGGCGCGAAGCTGTTCGGCCTGGACGCGAATCGCTGACAGCGGTTTCGTCCCGTGGCATTGCTTAATGCGCCGGGCGAGCGCCGCGTCGAGAAACACGCCGATTTCGTCAGCGTCGGTCGAAAGGGCGACCGGCCCGCGGCCAAATTGCGCGAGCACGTCGTGGGCCAGCGAGCCGAACGCGCCGCCGTCGAGTTCCTGGGCCCGGTCTTCGAGCCCTTCGAGGCCCAAGCGATGCCTCAGGTAATAGCGATACGGGCACGCCAGGTAATCGCGAAACTCGGTCACGCGCATCGACGCGACCGGATCGACCGATGCGCCAGGCCGGGGCACCGTGAAGCCCGACTCGTCGCGTCCCGGCACGAGACGGCCCGGCAGAATGGCCCCCGACGCGGTCGATTCTCCCTCGCGGAACAACCGGCCGACGCGCCGGGCCGTCGTTTCGGGATCGGCCAGCAGCAACAATCGGCTCGGTAGCAGCGGGTCGCCGTCGGGCGAACGGCGGCCGGCGATCAGCTTCACCTCGCGACCCGACGCCACGAGCATCGCCAGCGCATACGCATCGCGGGCGTAGCGGCGGTCGTTGTCTTCGATGCCCAACGCGCGCCGCATCTGATTCGGCAGAAACAAGTCGGCCCCGAGCGACGCCGGCACGATCCCTTCGTTCATGCCGGTGACGATCAAGGCCGGCGCGTCGTCCAAGGGCAGTTCGAGCCAGCCGAGCAGTTCGACCGCGCCGGGCGCGGCCGGGGCGGCGATCGTCTGGCCGCCCGCGGCGCGCAACGCCAGCCGAATGGCCTCGCCGGCTGTGACCGATGGCATCAGGCTGTCGCTGACGCGGCGATGCTCGACCAGCACGTCGCGGATCGCCTCGCAAGCCGCCAATACGGCCCGATCGGCCGGCTCCTCGGTCCGCAGCGGCCGACTTCCGTAGACGGCCGTCAGCAGCCCGACGATCGGCTCGCCCCAATCGCCCAGCCGCGCGGCCGACTTGTCCAGCGGACGCAACAGCCCGTCGATCGCCCGGCGAACGGCCCGAAGCGCGGCGTATTGTTTCTCCCCGCCTAGTAGCTCGCCTTCGATCCGATACGGAAGATGTTCGCTGTAGTAGCGGTCCAACTCGGTGAGCCAATCGCCGTCGATTCCCTGATCGGCCAGCCACTGGCCGACGTCGGGATGGCGAATCAACGCGGCGAACGAACCGTAGCGCCTTCCGCCCAGATATTCGGCTACGGCGGCCAGCAGCCGGTAGGGACCGGTCCGCGCGACCGAATCGCCCACGCCGTGCCGCGCCGCCACGTCGCACTGGCGGAACTGCTGGAGCAACTCGGGCACGATCCGCTCGTCGGGCACGCCGACGGTGATCTGGTCGCCCGCGTAACGCCCATCGAAAGCCGCGACCGTTCGGAGCACGGCCGCCGCCTGATCGGCCGGCGAATCGACCACCTCGATTTGCCGGTCGTCGAGCGCGACGGGCAGATCGTGCCAGGCATCGACGCGCAGACAGCCCAAATCGTCGAACCGCTCGGCTTCCGACTCGGGCGCGAAGACCAGGGCCGTCACGTGGTCGGCCACCTGTTCGAGCATTTCACGTTGCAGCCGGTTGAGATCGACCGTGCCGACCAGGAGAATCGGCCGGTCGATTTCGCATTCGCCTTCCCTGACGGCGAAAAGGCGCGCCGATTGAACGTCCCACAGAGCGAGACCGTCGAGCGTGGCCAGATAGTCTTGCTGGATCGAACAAAGGGCCGCCCAGCGATCCTGTTCGCGGAAGTCCTTCATCGCTTGGCCGCAATCGACCACCGCGCGAAAATCCTGGGCCTCGGCCGCCAGTTCGCGATGCACCCGGCCGAGCATCTCGCCCAGCGACAGCCACGCCGCCAGATCGTCGGCCTCCGGGGCTTGCGTCGTCAGATGCGCGAGCCGCTCGGCCGGCGCGCGGCGCAATGCGTCGGCCCAGGCCAACTGCTGCGTCAGATCGTCGGCGAACGGCCGTTTGGACGTGTAGAGCAACTCGGGCAGCCGTCCAACCGTGATGATGCGCGGCGGGCAAAGCGGCCGACCGCTCGCCTCGGCCGCCTCGACGAGCCGTTCCAAAAGCCGCCGCTGCACGCGCCCGCCCGGCACGGCGACGATCAGCCCGCTGAGGTCGAACGACCCGCCATCGCCGAAACGCTCGGCCAGATACTCGACCGCCAGCGACAACGCGGGACGGTTCCATCCGAGAAATACACGATCAACCGGCATTGGCGAGTCCCTTTCGGCCATTTTCGACTCTCGCAACCGCCCACGATCTTAGGCTGCCAGGCGTGGCTTGTCCACCCCCGCGGCATTGGAGGCAACAGCGGCCGCACCACACCAACCCGAAGCGCAAGCGAGAGGAAGCACTGGTCTCCATGGATGAAACAAACCACTCCGGATTACTGACGACCTTGTTGAATCGCTCGCCGTGTGAGTTGTTGACTCATCCGAATCAGCGTGAATCAGCGTTCCCCACAAAGACATCCGCCTGTTGCGGTCTTTTCCTCTCGCTGGCGCTTCGGGTTGGTGTTTGCTCACCTCATGACCCACGCCGCTTCGAGCGTCGCCACCACGTTCATCAGCGAGTGCATCGCCATCGGGACGTAGAGCGAATTCGTGCGAATCCGCGCGACGCCAAGAACGATTCCGCCGACGAAGATGGTCGAGATCTGATAGAAATCGTATTGCATGTGAATGGCGGCCCACACGGCCGACGTGATCAGGATGGCTCCGATGTCGCCAATCCGCGAATGCCGCAGCCCGACGAAGAGAAACCCGCGAAAGAAAGTTTCCTCGACCAGCGGCGCCATGACGATCAGAGTCACCCAGAGCAGCGGAAGCCACGCGGCCGTCCGCCAGACGTCGTACATGAACTCGGGAACAATGTCGCGGCCCATCACGTGGGTCAACGCGTCGCCGGCGACGATCAACAGCCCGGTCGCCGCCAGCCAGAAGGCGAGCGAGCGCGGCGCCACGGGGTGAAGCGCCAGGTATTGCCGAATCGAAGCGCCTCGGCGCAGATAGACGAAAAGGAGGATCGGTCCGATCGCGAACGGCGCCGAAACGATCGACGCGATCGACAACAGCAATCCGTTGTTTTCCAGCGCGACGCCGTCGATCGCATCCAACGAGCCACGCGCGATAATCATCACGACGACGACCGCCGTGTTGGCGATCAGATAGAGCGAGGCCACGGCCAGCGATAACCCGACCGTCGCCCAGGGCCCCCAGTAGTTCGACCCCTCGTCGACCACTTCCACCGCGACCCGGTTGTCGCCCGGCGCGACCTCGCCGGGCTCCTGGTACGCATACGGATTGACCGTCGCGTCGGCCCCCGCGCCGCAGTTCGAGCACGTATCGAAACCGTCCTCGACCGATTCGCCGCATTTCAGGCACTGCCACATCCGTTTGCCTCCTCGATGCACCGGACTGCTGGAGTCGCGGCTCCCCCGCGAGTCTCCCAGACTCACGAGCATTCTACCCGGACGGCCCAATTTCCACAATCACCGCACAGGTTCCTCAAGAAACAAAAAGACCCCGCCGGAAGCCCGACGGGGTCAGAAGACCGATTACGTTTGGAAAGCGGCAGCCGGCGGCGATCAGTCGCGACGACGTCGGCCGATGGCCAACAGGCACAAAGCGGCCGACCCGCACGCGGCGACGAGGCCCGGCTCGGGAATCGCGACGCACCACGTGTCGATCACCAATTCGTCGATGTTGATCCCTCCGCGAATACTGATCGTCTCGAAATCCGGATTGGGATGAATATCGAAATGCCACACGTCGTGATACACGGTCCGCCAGGTGTTCGTCTCGCTTTCGGTTTCCCACAGCACGGTTCGCACCAGCGGGATGGTGCTTTCGGGAGTCTCGTAGGGCTCGAGCAGTTGCACGATTGGCACATTGCCCGGCGACTGCGGCTCCCAAACAAACTGGATCCAAACCTCCTTGTGAGGATTCGGAACCTTCTGATTCTCGAGCCGGACGATGATTTCGCCCGACAGGTTGAACCAACCGTCGCCGGGAACTCCTTCGGGATCGTACAGATCGGCGCCGCCCTGCAGGTAGGTCGGCTGCTTCGGCCACCATCCGGCGCCGGGGCCGGGTGTGACACTGATGGTCGGATCGCCGAACGGCAGATAGCCGTCGTCGTACTGCGGATGGGCTGGGAACTCCGTAAACTCGTCCAAAAACTCCCACTGCACCCAACTCGTCCCTTGGAGGCCGCGCCAACTGGGCGGATGCAAATCCTCGCTCAACGCCGGCGCCACGATGGCCACCGACAAGATGACACAAAGCGCCCCGAGAAGCACGCGTCGATACATAGAAGTCTCCTTCTCTTGTGGAACAGCTCTCACGGAACCGGCACGGGCCTGTTCACCGCCTCGGAATGCGCCGACATGACGACCTTGCCGCAAGTCGCCCGACGTCCTGTCCGTCACGTCATGGGGAGCCGCCGAACGTTCACCCGGCATTATAGGAAGCGACAGAGCGAGGGGCAATCTTTTTGACAGGCCAAAGTATCTTTTTTAGGCCGATTCGCTCTGGAACCCCAAACACGGCCACTCCAACACGCGGCCCTCGGCACGAATGGTCCTTTTGATTCATCAAAACTCGTAGGTTCATTTGTGGACAATCGGTTCCTGGACGATCGAAGATACACGTCGGAATCCAAACGTCGAGCGTCCCCGCGGATGAAGAAACGTGGCGCGATCTTCCCTGTCCGTCCGCCCGACGTGCCTGTTCTTTGATTCGACGCACCCTATCCGCGTTTATCGGCGTTCATCGGCGGTTCCACCCGCCCGTGCATTCTTCGCGATCAGTCCCGCCAGGTAGCCTCCCTTGAACCCGGCGTCGATATTGACGACCGTCACGTTGGCCGCGCAACTGTTGAGCATCCCCAGCAGCGCGGCGAGGCCGCCGAACGACGCGCCGTAGCCGACGCTCGTGGGCACGCCGATCACCGGGCAGGCGACGTGCCCGCCGACGACGCTCGGCAGCGCGCCTTCCATGCCGGCGACGACGACCACGGCGTCGGCCTCGCGCAGACGCGGCAGGTTTGCCGTCAGCCGGTGCGGCCCGGCCACGCCGACGTCCTCGATGAAATCGACGGCCGCCCCGGTCCACAAGGCCGTTTGCCGCGCCTCTTCGGCCACCGGCAGGTCGCTCGTGCCCGCCGTGACGATCACCACGCGGCCCGGCGACCTTGTCTCGCCCGGCGACTTTGTCTCGCCCGCCTTGTCGGCGGCGGCCACGCGAAACGTCCGAGCGATCGGGTGGTATTCGCCGCTCGGAAACCGCCGGCCGAGGGCCGCGGCCTGTTCGGGCGACATCCGCGTCGCCAGTACGTCGGCCCCGTGGGCCACGAGCGCGTCGAAGATCTTCTCGAGCGCCACGACCGACTTGCCTTCGGCGAAGACGACCTCGGGGAATCCGCAGCGGCCGGCGCGATCCAAGTCGATCTTGGCCTCGCCCACGTCCGCTAGCACTGGCGGAGCCAGTGGCACCCGGGCAACAAAGGCCTCAATGGTCATGCGGCCGGCCAGCAATTGCCGGGCGAGTTCTTCAATTTGCTTGGCGTTCATGGGCGATCATGGTTTCCAGGTGGACGGTCACGCAGTCGGCCACCAGGTCGGGATCGTACCCACCCTCCAACACGCTGACGAGCCGGCCGTCGGCCCAGGTGTCGGCGACGTCCAAAACGCGCTGGGTCAGCGGCGCGAAGTCTTCGGTTTCGAGCACGAACTGTCCGATCGGATCGCCGCGATGCGTGTCGAAACCCGCGCTGAGCAGGATCAACTGTGGCTGGATCTTGGCGGCGAATTGGTCGAGCGCGTCGCTGAATCGGTCGAGGTACTCCTTGCGCGAGATGCGCACGCCGACCGGCAGGTTGAGCGTCATGCCGATGCCGTCGCCGCCGCCTGTCTCGTCGGCGTCGCCCGTGCCGGGGTAGAAGGGCGATCGGTGGATCGATAGGAAGCCGACGCGTGGATCATCCCAGAAGGTGGCCTGGGTTCCGTTTCCGTGATGGACGTCCCAATCGACGATCAGAACTCGATCGAGCTGGAGCCGGCCGACGGCCATCCTCGCCGCGATCGCGACGTTATTGAACAGGCAAAACCCCATGGCACGATTCCACATCGCGTGGTGGCCGGGCGGGCGGACCAGGCACAACGCCCGGCGGTCCTCGCCGCGGAGAACCCGCGAGGTGGCGTCGCAGGCGCACCCGGCGGCCAGCAGAGCGACGTCGTAGGAGCAAGGGCTGACGAGCGTATCGACGCCCATCTCGCCGCCCCCCGACTTGGCCAACGACCAGATTTCGTTCACGTAGTCGGCCGAATGGACGGCCGTGAGATCGCCGCGAGCGACCGGCTCCCACGAGGGCCGGGTGCAGCGGTCGATCAGCCCGGCTTCGGAAAGCCGGTCGGGAATCCGCCGAATCCGCTCGGCTCGTTCGGGGTGATTGCCCGTTTCGTGCTGCAGGAAACACGAATCACAGTAAAGAAGTGTCATGCGACTGGTATGGGTACGGAGTTCAATGACTACGGGTGAAACGCTTGATCAGTACAATCCTTCATGCTACACCAGCCGTGGGGAGTCTGTCAAACGGCCCATGATGGGGTTGGGGGGAAATCGGCATAACTTGACACTGCGGGAGCGTTCTGGTTACCCTATAATTATTGTGTCTTATCCCCACCCGCCAGACCGGAACGGAATTAGTCATGCTTCGTTTGAGTCGATTTTCTTGGACGCCTTTGTCGGCGCGACGGATTGTCGCGGCGGCCTGTTTGGGCGTTGTGTGCCTCTTCGCGCCGATCGCTTCGGGCCAGGACGCGACTCCCGAGGCCCAGCAACCCTATCGACGGATCCCGGTCGATACGAAAGTTGACCGCGAACTGAAAGCGGCCGTCGTCACCGAGATGCTGCCCAAAGGCTTCAAGCCGGGCGACGAAGCCAAGTTCGACCAATACTATCAGAAGGCCGTCTTTCCCGCGTGGACCAACACCGACGACTGGTCCGAGCCGCGAAGGAATCCGCGTCAGGCCCTCGTCAACAATTTTCGGCAGGCGAAGCGCGGGCCGGCGTACGATCGGCTCAATAACCTGGCGATGGAGCAAATGGTCGAGTTTGCCAACGGGCATTACCATCCGGTCGTCCGTTATAACGCAATGCTTCTGATCGGCGAGTTGAGCGAAGCCGAGCCGGCCGTCGGCCAGACGGCCAAACCACTGCCCCGGGCGCTGCCCGTGCTCCTGGGAGCCTACGAAAAGGCCGACACGCCCGACTCGGTCCGACTGGCGGCGTTGCACGGAATCCTGCGGCATTACCAGGACGGCTCGCCGAACGCCGAAACGCGGAAGAAGATTCACGATTTGCTTCTCGCGTTGGCGGCGATGCGCGACGTGCCGAACGGTCGATCGAAAGAGGCCCACGCTTGGTTTCGTCGGTTGGCGATCGAGTCCCTGGGCCGGATCGGTTCGCCCGACGAGCAGGGAGTCGTGGCGAAGACGGTCGTCTCGGTGCTCTCCGAGGACGACGCGCCCCGGTCGGTTCGCGCCGAGGCGGCAAGCGCGCTCGGCCGATTGCAGTTGACCGCCGAGACGGTCGGCGAGACCGACATCGCCGTCAAGGCTCTGGGCCAATTGGCCGTCGACNNACCAGGACGAGATCGCCCTGTGCGAGAAGAAACCGGAGCGGCTCGTCAACGCGCGCAAGGTCATGGGGGACCTCGTCCCGATCCGAATCGCCCTGACCGGGTCGGACAAAAAGATCGACCGGCCTCCCTACAAGGGAATCCTTGGCTTGGCGACCGAATCGCCCAACGGCCAGACCGGATTGGCCGTTCTTCGCGAGGTCGAGCGACTGCTCGACCGAAAGGTGCTCGATCGCGACGAACTGGCGCCGCAGTCCGACAAGGCGAAAAAGAACGAGCCCGACCCGACTGCCATGCTTGGAGCCGGTGTGGGAGGACCTGAGGGCTATGGCCTGGGACCGGACGGACTGGGTGGAATGCCCACCGTGGTCGATCCGGCCAAAGCCGCGTCGGCCGAAGTGATCGAAGAACTCAAGAAAGCGGTCGTCGAATTCCGCCGAATCGTGGCCGGCGGTTAACCCGGCTTCTTCATCAAACGGTAGGGTGGGGCGATGCAAACCGTGGTCCTGGTGGAGCTTCGATCGCTCGTTTCGCGTTGGTCATGGCCATGGCGTGAGAGCGACGGCAGGCGGTTTGCATCGCCCCACCAGCGATTTTCGCGACCTTGACCCACCTACTTTTTCACCACGAAGGGCGCGAAGAGACTTGTCGCGTTACAGCGGGATTCGCTCTCCGTGTACTTCGTGCTTCCGTGGTGAACCTTCCCGCACAAGACGCCGATCAACGCGCGGCCGGTTCCATCTCGAACAGAGGCGCCAGATCGATCTTTCGGAACCGGTCGGCGGTGGCGGGCAGCTTGCCGTAAGCCAGATACAGACGCAATTCGGCCGGCTCGAAGATCATCGACTGGAGCGTCAGCCGCGGCATGCTTACCGCATGCATCTTCTTCGCCACGTCGAGAACGGTGAACCGCTCGGGCGCGTCGGCGACCAGCCTGCCGAACCGGCCGCACACGGGGAAGAGAGCCAACTCGGGCGTGCGGAAGTGATTCGTGCAGGGGCAAAGCCCGTCGACCGCCTCGCGCCGCACGACGTTCTTGGGCGTACATTCCAGAACGATCGCCTTGTTTTTGTCGCACAGTCCGATGTTGTACATCGTGGTCCGCTCGATCGACTTCATCAGTGCCTCGGCCTCGTCGACCGTGGCGCACTCCTCCATGATACGCCGAAAGGCGAACGTATAGGGGACGCCCTTGGGGTTGAACAGCTTCGAGCCGTCGCGACTGACCAGGACTTCGTGAACGGCCAGCGACAGCCCGGCGTCGTTCATGGCCGAAAGACAGCCAAAAAGCCCGGCGAATCCGATCGAGGCGAACGCCCGCTTGTCCTTGGGGCGATAGACGGTCACCAACGTGTAATGATGCAGATAGCCGTTGCTGAAGAAGTCGAGGTTGCGGCCGAACAACGGCCCGCCGGTCGCGCTGCGCGACGGTTCGACCATCAGCGACGAGCAACCCATGCCTCGGTAGACGTCCATCATGACGTTGCCGGCCAACAGTGCGTCGCGATCGACGCCCGAAAGCCGCAAGAGCGTATCCATCTCGGTTCGATGATCGGCCGGAATGTTGGGCCACAGCGCGCGGCTCGCCTCGATCAAATGGTCCCACGTCTCGGTGTCGCCGCCGCGAGCAAACGTCTGCCGAGGGTACTCGGTCAGCTTCTCGGCCGCCGGGCCGACCAGGCTGGCCAGTTGCCGGCCCATATCGGCCGGCGATCCTTGAAGGATGAGAATCGGCACGCTGTTGACATAAGTCAACTTCGCCCCGGCGGCCTGTTTTTCGGCGAAACGGCCCGGCTCGGCCGACGCGGCCGACGCGAACAGTCCGACGGCCAAAAGGGCGAGAAGCCACGAAGCGGGAAGGCGGGGAAATTGCACGGGAGGGGCCTCTCGACTCGGATACCGGTACACCGGCCGGACGGCACGGTGATGATCCGATTATAGGCCGCCGGCTCGCCCGATTCAAGAACTTGGCCGCCCGGGGGTTATTAACGCAAAGCCTGAGATACTAGCCCGAAGCGCAAGCGAGGAAGAACCGTTCTGGAACCCTCGCTTGCGCTTCGGGCTAGTGATCGGCTTCTGACGGATCCTTGCGCCCTCGCGTCCCAGCGTCTTTGCGTTAAAAAAATCGGCCGATCGGCACTCGCCCCCCTCCGTGGGGCGACAATTGTTCATGCACCGGCTGGTGAAAAGGACGAATTGTCTGGCTCTCACCCAGAATTCCTGTCAGTCAGCCGCGCGCCGAGCGTCTATACTGTTGTTTATGGATGACGCCGCCGCCCTGAAACCGCCGCCGCCCATGACCAACTCATGCGAGGAGCGATGCGAAACTCGGACGGACGAGCCGCGCGCCGTCGATCTCGACGCGCTGGTGGACTTGCACGGCCGCCGGGTTGCACGGCTCGTCGCGCGGCTGGTCGACCGGCGCGAGGACGTCGAGGACCTCGTCCAGGAGACGTTCCTGGCGGCGTGGAACGCGCGTGCCCGGTTTCGCGGCGAGTGCGGCGAAGCGACCTGGCTAGCCCGAATCGCCGTGAACAAGTGTCGGTCGCATCGGCGATGGCTCGGCGTGCGACGTTTCGTTCGGTTCGCGTCGGCGAGCGAAAGCGACGGCGCGTCGAGGCGAGACGCCGACCAAGCGCCGGGCGAGATGGAAGAAGAAATCCGGCTGGCCGTCGCGAGGCTGCCGGCCAAATACCGCGAGCCGATCGTGCTACGTTACTTCGAAGACCTTTCGATCGACGAAATGAGCGAGGTGCTCGGCCTGTCGCGAGACGCCGTCGACAAACGACTCAGCCGAGCCCGACAACAACTCAAGGAAGTTTTGACAGGACGTTTATGAAACCGGGTTTTTGGAACCGCGGATGAACGCAGATTAACGCGGATGTTTTTTTGGCAATACTTCGAGCAAAAGAGGCATTGATCCTACGATTCGGAAAAAGGGGAAATAAGGGAAATTGGAAAAGACGATGATCGAGCGCAGGCAACATCCCTGTCTTATCCGCGTTTATCCGCGTTCATTCGCGGTTTTTAATGAGAATCATGCAAACCGATCAACTTGAACAACTGTTGCGCGAGGCGGCCCGGGGCGATGCCTCGCCCGACGTGCCGGGCGATTTGGCCGAGCGGGTTCGGCGGCTTGCCGGCCGACGTCGACGTCGGCGGCGCGTGCTTGGCGGCGCGGCCGCGTGCGTGTTGGTCGCGGTCGTGGGCCTTTGGGCGTCGCCGGCGTGGAATCGGCAAGTCGCCCGGGAGGCTGCCGACGACTTGGCGGCCGAGGCGGTCGAACCGGCCGTCGCGCCCGATCCCCAACTGATGGCCGAGATGGCCGCTCTGCGCGAGCGGCTCGCGCGGTTGAGCGACGAGGTGGCCGAGTTGCAGGCCCAGCTCGACGCCGAAGCCGAACAACGCCGGGCCGACCGGCGGCTGGCCGCGTTGCGTAGCAAGCTGGCGACGCCCGATTCGCACGTTCTGGCGCAAGGCGAACTGGCCAAGGCGGCCTTCCTGCTGGTCCATCGGGCCGAGCAGTATGAAAAACGAAACCGCACGGCCGAGGCGCGGCGCGAATACGACCGGGTCGTGCAACTGTTTCCCGAAACAACGTGGGCTAAAACGGCCCAAACCCGACTCGAACAACCACCTCAAAACAAGGAGTGATCCGATGCGCGATCGAAGAACCATCCGCGCGGCCCTACTGCTTCTGCCGGCCGCCATGCTGTGTGGTGTGCCGCTTTTTGCCCAGGAGGTTCCCGCTGACCCGGCCTCGCCCGAACCTCCCGGCGACCGGCCGGCCGTCGAGGCGGAGAACGTGCCCAAGCATTTCATTGCGAGACTTCAGATCGACTCACCACGGCAGATCATCGACCCGCAGCGCTACATCGACAGTCCCGGCTTCCACAAAGTGGCTGCGGAAGCCGGATATCGTTTCGAGATCATTAGCTGGTCCGCCGGCTCAGACTTCGGGGGTCTGGGCGAGGTCGCTCTCGTGCCCATCCGCGACGATGCCGATCCTAATTATCACGCGGTTTTCGAACAAATCGCCAATCGACTGCAAAACCATTTGACGACGATCAACCGCGAAAAGTCTGAGACGCGGCTCGACGAAGCCCGGCACCGGGCCGAAGAGGCGGAGAATGCGATTCGCGAGTTGCAGGCCAAGCTTCGCAAGCAGCGACTCGACCTGGCCGCCAGAGGCGTTATGCCGAGAGGGCTCGAAGAGCAAACGGCCCGATTGCACGAAATGCGATTGACGCTGCAGGTCGATTTGGCGGGCATGAGGGCGCGACGCGAGGAGATTCTGAAACACCTGGAAGCGCAGACGGATAGGCTGCTCGAGGCGCAGCACCGTCGAGCCGCCGTGCGAATTCGCTTTCTGGAGAAATCGCTCGAAGTCAGTGAAGCAGACTATCGGCGTCTGTTGGAGGCGAACACGAAAACGCCCGGTGTCGTTCCGGCGAGCCACATTGAGCAAGCCAAACTGCGAGTGGAGGAGACCAAATCGCAGATCGACTCGCTTCGCGAATCGCCCCAGAACGAGGGACCGGGAGGCGAACTGCTCGTCGGCCTGACCCGGCAGCTCATGGACGTCGAAATTGAACTTGCGGGGGCCGGGGCGCGACTCGAAATCCTCGACGACTTCTTCAAGACCATAACGTCCCAAGAGACAAGGACGCTCGTCGATCTTTTCGAGTCGCTCGAACGAGAAGTCCACCGCGCCGAGCAACGGCACGAGGCGGCCCGCGACGAACTCGTGAAGATCGAACGGCAGAATGCCGAATTGCGACTACCCGAGGTCAGGATTGAGGAGCCACGCGAAATCAAGGAGATGGAAAAGCCCGAGGGTAGAGGCGGGCGTCCTTGGTGGGAACGATGATACGGGACTTCTGGCGTGCGACGTTGCTTTGCGGAACGAAGCAATACGACACGCCTCGCGTCTTCGCATCCCGGCGTCTTTGCGTTGAAAGCACCTGGCGTCACCGTTTTGATTTCCTCGATGGAGTAATCCATGACTCTTCGGCGTCATCCAGAACTCTGGCTGTGTCTTCTGCTGGCGACCCTGTCGTTGCGCGGGACGACCGTGGCCGATTCCCTGCCGACGGCTCCCGCCAAAACATCCAATCTCCGCCTCGCCGCGCCAATCGAACGGTGGGATGAGGCGATTCCGCTCGGCAACGGCCTGACCGGCGGGTTGCTCTGGGGAGGCGAGCGGCAGTTGAAGCTGTCGCTCGATCGGGGCGACTTGTGGGACAACCGTCGGCCGGATGTCTGGAGTAGACCCGACTGCAATTACGCGACGATGCGTAGACTGGTGGACGGGAACAAACAGCCCGTCTTGGAGGAAATGTTCCGAAAGGCCTACCTGAGATTCGCCTATCCGACGAAGATTCCGGCGGGCCGGCTGGAGATCGATCTTGCCGAGGGCGTTCGCGCCGAGCAGTTCGTCTTGGATCTCGCGTCGGCCACCGGTCGCGTCGAACTCAATGGAGGCACGGTCGACGCGATCTTTCACGCCACCGAGCCGGTCGCCTTGCTTCGCTTCGACGGCGTCGACGCCAAGTGTCGTCTCATGCCGCCGGCGGCGGTCGAAACACTCCACTACGCCCCGGCCGAATTCGCGCGCGAGGGAAATGTGCAGTGGTTCGTGCAGAAGACCCATGATCAGCGAGCCTTCGCCGTCGTCGTGGCGACGCATTCCGACGGCCGGACGACCGAAATGGCAGTGGCCATTACGTCGACCGACGACGCGGCCGATCCGTTGTCGCTCGGGCGAGAGCGTGTTCGGTCCGCTTTGGAACGTGGCTACGCGGCCCTGCTGGGTTCCCACGTCGGCTGGTGGAACACGTTCTGGAACCGTTCGGCCGTGGCCCTGCCCGATGCGGCGATCCAGCAACACTACGACCTGGTCCGGTATTTCTACGGCGCGGCTTCGCGACGAGGCGCCCCGCCGATTCCGTTGCAGGGCGTGTGGACGGCCGACCGGGGAGGTCTTCCGCCATGGAAGGGCGACTTCCATAACGACCTGAATACGCAGATGACTTATTGGGCCCACTTCACCTCGGGCCATTTCGAGCAAGGGGCCAGTTTCATCGACTTCCTCTGGAACCATCTGCCCAAGCACCGCCGGTTCGCCACCGATTTTTTCGGCACCTCCGGCGCGGCCGTGCCAGGCGTCATGTCGTTGGCCGGCGACCCCATCGGCGGCTGGTGCGCCTATTCACTCTCGCCCACCATGGGAGCTTGGATCGCCCACTCGTTCCATCAGCACTGGCGCTACACGATGGACGAGCGTTTTCTCAATGAGCGAGCGTACCCCTATTGCGAAGCCATCGCCCGGTGTCTGGAAGAGCTTCTGGAGCCCGATGAACGCGGGCGGTTGAAGCTGCCCTTGTCCTCGTCGCCCGAATATCACGAAAACGCCGCCAAGAGTTGGCTCACTCCGAACTCGAACTTCGACCTGTCTCTGTTGCGATGGCTCTTCGCGGCCTTGGCCGAAATGGCCGGCGCTCGCGGCGACGCGGCCGCGGCCGACCATTGGAACGGCTTGCTCGACCGGCTCGATCCGCTGGCCGTCGAAGGCGAGTCGGGACCGCTTCGGATCTCGCCCGATGAGTCGCTCGCCTTCTCGCATCGACATTTTTCGCATCTGATGGCTATCTTTCCCCTGGGCACGCTGCATGTCGAGGGTTCCGATCGCGATCGACAAGTCATCGAGGCCTCGATCGCCGAACTCCGGCGGCACGGCTCCGAGCGATGGACCGGCTATTCGTTCGCCTGGTTGGCGTGCATGGCCGCGCGAGCCGGCCAGCCCGAGTTGGCGCTCGAGAATCTCGACATCTACCTCAAGACATTTATCTCGCGCAACGGTTTTCACCTCAACGGCGATTTCAAGCGACTTGGCTACAGCGGTTTCAACTATCGCCCGTTCACCTTGGAGGGCAACTTCGCGGCGGGCCAGGCCGTCCATGAAATGCTGCTGCAAAGCTGGGGCGGAACCGTGCGAGTGTTCCCCGCCGTGCCGAAGGCGTGGGACGACGTCGCGTTTACCGACCTGCGGGCCGAGGGAGCGTTCGCCGTCTCGGCTCGCCGGCAAGGCGGACGCACGATCCTGGTGCGAATCCGAGCCGGACGAGACGCCACGCTACGCCTTCGTGATCCCTTCGGTGGGAGGCAAGTTGTCTGGAACGGCCCGAACGTGCGGCGCGACAAAGGCGACTATGTGTGCGAACTCGCTAAGGGCAAAACACTCGTGGGGCGGGTCGGCGAGGAAGACTCGCACGACGAACACTGCGGTTCGATTTTTCGGCGGAGCCGGGCTCCCGGAAGATAGGGGGCGATTTCATCGGTCCAACGGAAAAACCCTCGTGTTCTTTCGACCACGAGGGTTTTGTTGAATAGATCCGGCAACATCTACTCTCGCACCGAGGGTCTTGGTCCTGCCTGCTTCGTCGTCTTTTCGATTCGAATCGTCACGGGGAGGGATGTTCCGTCACTCTTTACAACATCGGCGAACGTAACGACGCCGTCTTTCGTGACGACTTCTGTCTGATCGCGAAATCGAAGGCTGCCCGAAAGCCCCGGGCCCGTCTTCTTGATAGACACGTAGGAAGTTGCTCCTCCGCGAGTAAAGATAAATCCTTCGCCGAACGATCCGTCCTCGAGCGTGAGTCGGCTTGACGACTCGACGACTGCCACGAACGGTCCGGCGTCCTTGCGCCATGTTACCGACCTCAACTTGTCTTCCTTGCGGCCGATCTGCAAGACCAGTGTGTCGTCTCCGCCAATATGCCCTTCGATGACCGCTCGATCATTCTCCGTCTTAACCCGGTCGATGCGAGACGGAAACGGCTCGGCTGGAGGAATGTTGTCGGCTCCGGTCGGCGTCTGTTCCATGGCCCAACCCTCTTTGGCGGGCGCCTGCGGGGGAGACTCCTTCTGGACGGTGTAGCCCTTGGGGACTTCGAGCTTGAAGAGGCCTGGGTCGAGTTGCTCATTCCAGTGGAACTGCCAGACCGACCTCGCGACACCAAGACGTGGGACGGCGAGGTCCGGGTTCGGCGTGGAAATGATGGTCAGACGTGAAGGAAGCTGGGTCTCTGGATCTACCCACAACCGGGTCTCGGCGTTCTTTTCGCTAACGAAACTCTCCATACCCATGAGTCGGACGCCATCGAGACGATAGACTTCCATCCGACGCCCGTCGATCGTCTCATCTTCAAGACGTTTGGCATTTTCCGGTTTCAGATTACGGAGTTCTTCGAGCGGGTTCGGCGTTTCTCCTCGCAACAACTGTTGCTCAAAGACCGCAATCTTTGAACGGTCGTCGAGCATGAGGCCCTTGTTTTTCTTGAAATCGAAGACTGCAACTCCCATTTGGGTCTTACCCATGCGCACCTCATTGCGCATTGCGTTCTCGCGGACATACCATTTCTGTTCGATCTCGATCTGCTCGGCCGGACCATTTGACTCCTCTTGTGACTTGATCAGGCAAATGACGGACGTGGCGCGGCGCACATTCTCGATCACGGTGGCAAAAGACGTTACGGCGGTCCGATCAATCAGCCAAAACGAGCCAAACACGGCTGCTACAAGGACAATCGCGGAGAGTGTGACGAGATTTCGCATAAGAGATCTCCTGCCTTTGGGGATTTTGGACCAATTGTTACTTGGCGACGCGGTCGGGTTGTTCGCCGACCGTCGCCAAGCATCGACGTTAACCTCGGGGACCGGCTGCCGGCGAACCGCGTCGACGGCCTGCCTGAGGACGCCTTGGAGTTCTTCGAGATCCGGCGGGTTGTCAAGGTGTTCTTGGTTCACGATACACCTCCTTCATCCGGTTCGGCCAATACTTCCTGTAATCGCATTCGTGCCTGATGGAGCGCGGTCGATGCGGCCGATGTGGAAATGCCCAACGTTTCGGCGATCTGGCGGTAGGAAAGGTCTTCGAAATAGCGTAGGCAGAAGACTTCGGCCTCGCGTGACGTCAGGCGGGCCAAGGCCAGCCGCAGACGGGTTTGGAGCTCCTCCCGCACCGCAATCGCCACCGGGCCGTCGTTTTCAACCGCTGGATCGACCGCATCGAGAGAGAACATCGCTCGCCGCCGGCGCAGGACGTCTATCGCTCGACACGTGGCCATCCTTCGCAGTAGAGCGGGCCAGCAGGCGACCGGTTTGCTGTTTGATTTCGCGGCTGCCTGGCAAAACACCTCCTGCGCGACGTCCTCGGCATCCTGCGCATGCCCGAGGATGCGCCAGGCGATACCGAAGACGACCTTTCCGTGTTCACGCACCAGGCCATCCCAATCGACCATGCTTAGTCCTTCGCCGTGTAGCGTTGCCGTTCTATCAGCATTGTCGCAAGTGGGATGGGAATGTCAGTGGAAATATCCGAATTTGGTTGCGGTTCGATTTTTTGGCGGAGCCGGGGTGTCCGGAAGATAGGGGGCGATTCGAGCGGTCCAACGAAAAAGCCCTCGTGGTCTTTCGACCACGAGGGCTTTTCTTGGATTTAATCCGGCAACACCTACTCTCGCACTTTTGGCACTACCATCGGCTCCAAAAGCTTAACTACCGTGTTCGGGATGGGAACGGGTGTGGCCTTTTGGATATAGTCACCGGAAAGGGGTCGGCGGCGGGTATTTCACCGCCGCCGACCAAGTTGTGATTCATTGTGGCATTTTTCGACGCCGAAGCGTCGGAGGCCTTTGGAGCATTGGATACATGCGGCCAAGCTTTCGTCCATTAGTACTGGTTAGCTGAACACGTTACCGTGCTTACACATCCAGCCTATCAACCTG
>DOEZ01000739.1 GCA_003532715.1 Planctomycetaceae bacterium | reverse complement strand
GGCGGCCAATGGCTCGCATCGGACGAACTGACCGACGAGGAACTCAATCAGGCCGATGTGCTTCTGGTCATCCATCCGCTGGCCGACTGGCCCGACGACCGGCTCGAACGAATCGAGAAGTTCGTGCGCCAGGGCGGTTCACTGCTGGTGGCGGCCAATCCGATGGTGGAAAACGAAGTCAATCCTCGCCTCGTGGCTTCGCGCGAACGCTCCTCCGACAGCTCGACCACCGACCCGGAAGCTCCGGCCGACGAAACCATGCTGGGAACGAATCTCCGGCCGGTGAATCGGCTGTTGCGTCCGACGGGCATGGCCTTTCGCCACGACGAAGCCTTCGCGCTGACGCAAGCGTGGGCCGGCGCGCTGGCAGCCTCGACCCATCCCGCCATCTTCGGGCTTTCCCAGCGGACGCTCGCGCTCGGGCTTCGTAAGAGCGGCTCGATCGACATGCCACTGCTCGCGCGACCCATTCTGATCGGTCGATGGGCATGGAGTGAGCCGGGCGGCGACCGCCTGTACAGCGGTTATGTGGAACCCGATCCGGGCGAGAAATGGGGCGACCTGGTTCTCGCCGCCGAACGCCCGTTGGGCGGCGGCACCGTCGTCGCCCTGGCCGACACCTGGTCGTTGACCAACCTCGGCATGGCCGACGGCCATGAAATGGCCGGACGGCTGCTGAGCTATCTGGCCCACCGGCCCAGCAGTCCCCAGGCGATGTGGCGTCAAATTCTAGCCTTGTCGGGTTACGTGGTCCTGCTGATCCTCGTCGTCCGCCGGCCCAATCCATGGCGAACCGTCGCGATCGTCTCGACCCTGGCGATCATGCTGACCATCGCCGTGCTCGACGCGCGTGCTGGAGGACCGATCCCCGCGACCCCCGACGCTTCGACGACCCCGTCGGAGTCCAACGCGGCGCGCCCGATCGCTTACGTCGACGCCTCGCACCTCGAAATGGGCAACGACCGCGCCTGGGCCAACGACGGGATCGACGGCTTCCTGCTGACCCTGGCCCGCAACGGCTACCTGCCGCTGAAGCTGCACCAGTGGAACCGGCCGCGACTCGACCAAGCGTCGCTGCTGGTCATCATGGCCCCACGACGGCCTTTCTCGGCCGGACAAATCGAGGATATCCGCAAATTCGTCGATCGCGGCGGGCACGTGGTTTGCATGATCGGCGCGACCGAGGCGGCGCCGGCACGAACGCTCCTCGATGCATTTCAGTTCGAATTGGATCCCTCGCCGTCGCCGACCGGATCGAAGACGCCCGAAGCCGAGCCGATGGGCGTCTACCCAGAGGAGTTCGGCCAGCAACCCACGATGTACATGCTCCGCTCCGAACAGGGGCGCGACGCGTGGGTGCTCGTCGCCAGCGGCTGGCCGGTCGGCTGCAGCGCCGACCACTGGCAGCTTCTCGTTCGAGGCGATGACGACCAACCCTTGGTGATTCGTCGCTTCTTTGGCCAGACCCAGAACCAGGGCCAAATCGTTCTGATCGGCGACAGCCGTTTCGCCTTGAATTTCAACCATGGCTATTACGACGGCGCGATGACCGACACGGCCGAACTTAACGCCCACTTCTGGCGATGGCTCTTCTCCCAGGTCAAGGGTGGGCCCGCGTGGATGCCCCCAGATACACAACCACAAAACCGTCAAACGTCCGCTCCGAACCGAGATGAGGTGCGTCGATGAAACTCCGTGCTTGGTTCGCCGTCGGCCTGTTGTCGGTCTCGTGGCTGCCCGGGCTTGGCTATTACGCTCCCGTCGGCGTGATAGTCTGGGCTCTGCTCGTACTTGTGGGCGTGGCCTTGCTCTTCGGCCAGGGTCCGGGGTTGCCCAGCCGGCGCGTCGGCGCGATGTCGCTCGTGCTGCTGTTGCCGGCCGTCTGGTTCGTCCCGTGGCCCGCGAAGATGGCCCTGATCGTGCTCGCTTCGGGCGCGGGACTGGCGGCCGCGCCGTTGCCGCGCCGTTGGCCCGGCGAGGCCGCTTCGACGTGCCTTGTCGGCGGCACCGTGCTTCTGGCGCAATCGGCGGCCATGCACGTCTACGAAGTCGTGACGGTCCGTTGCCACGACCTGCCCGGGCCGGTGGCGGCCGTTTTCGGCCTCGTGACGCGACTGTTCGGCTTCGATCTGGCGACCAGCGGCTCGACCTGGGCCGTGAAGGGAACAACGACCGTTCATCCACTCGGCGCGACGTGGGACTTGCTCGTTCCGCCGACGTTGGTCTGCTTCGTCGTTGGCGGAATCGCGCTATTGGGCTTCGCGACCGTCGGGCAGTCCCATGCGCGGCGCGTCTGGCTCCGCGCGTCGGGCTCCTTGTTGCTCATCGCCGCTGCATGGATGCCGATCCGGCTCGCGCTGGCGCTGGCCGTGTATCTCCAGCGAGCGGCACTCGAAGAAATCTCGATCCCCTCGTGCGCCATGAATCAGTGGCTCGTCTGGTGGCTCCCCGCGTCGCTGCTGGCCGTTCCGGTCTTGCTCACGTGGTGGTGGATTTCGACGGGCGACGAGTCGGACAAGGTAGCCGCGCCAAGCGATTCGGACGCGACCGAGCTGACGGCGCGGCGCCGATGGACCATCCTTCTTCTGGCGGCGGCGGGCGCGGCAATGCTGGCATTCGTGTGGGCATGGGACCCGGTCGGAAGTCCCAAACAGGGCCGCGTGCGCGTCGTCGAACGCCGCTCGCAGTGGGAGCCGACCGACGCCCCCTACGACACCAATTCCTACGGCGAAGGAGCAAGCTACACGTATCGGTTGATTTACGACTACGCCTCGCACTACTTCACGATGTCGCGTGTCGAGCGTTCGACGCCCATCACCGGCGAATCATTGGCCGACTGCGACGTGCTGGTGCTCAAGACGCCGACCGAACGATGGAGCCCCGAGGAGATCGAGGCCATCGAGAAGTTCGTTCGGCACGGCGGCGGCCTGCTCATGATCGGCGATCATACCAACGTCTTCAAGTCGAGCACGTACCTCAACGACGTCGCTCGGCAACTCGGCTTCACCTACCGCAACGACTTGCTCTTCCACGTGGGCGACGCCTACGAGCAACCGTATCACCCGGCCGCGGTGGTTCATCCGGCCGTGGCGCACGTCGATAACCTCGATCTGGCCGTCTCGTGCTCGATCGATCCGGGCCTGAATTGGGGCCGGGCCGCCATGACCGGCCGTGGGCTCTGGAATCTCCAGGCCGACTACCAGACGAGCAATTACCATCCGCCGGCCGAGTACCGGCCCGAAATGCGTGTCGGCCCGTTCGTCCAGCTTTGGGCCACCCGGCACGGCAAGGGCCGTGTCTTGGCCTTCACCGATTCGACCATCTTCTCGAACTTCTGCACATTTCAGCCCGGCAAGGCCGAACTGATGCTCAACATGTTCGCATGGCTCAACCACCGCAGCTTCTGGGACGAATGGCTGCATTGGCTCTTGCTGGTAGTTCCGATAGGCGCGGTCGGACTGATCTTGCTTGCGGTTGCGGCGATCGCCGGCCGCAAGATCCAAGGCGGCTGGTTGTTCGTTCTGGCGGCGGGCCTGTTCGGCGCGACGGCCTGTTGTTGGACCGTCACCGCCGTGGCGCGAGCCGCCATGCCCTACCCGGCCGAAGTCCGGCAACCGTCCCGGTTTATCATCGACCGCAACGTGTCGGACGTGCCGCTGTCGAAGGGCGCCTACATTCAAGGCGACGGCGAGGGGTTCGGCCTGTTCGAACAGTGGATCCCCCGACTCGGCCATTTCACGGCGCGGCGTGAAGGCGACGCGGTCTTTTCGGGCGAGGTGCTCGTCGTCATCTGTCCGACCCGTTCGATCAGCCAGGATTATCGAGATCAAATGGTCAAATACGTCCGCGACGGAGGGCGCCTCCTCGTGCTCGACTCGCCCGACAATTACCGCTCGACCGCAAATAATAATCTGCTCTGGCCCTTCGGGCTCTCGGTCGGAGTCGGCCAACCCGTGAGCGGTCCACTTACTCTGTTTGGCCGTCCGACAAACCTCGATCGGGTGGATGCGGCCGTGGTTCGAGGAGGGACTCCACTGGCCGAAATCGCCGGGACCACCGTGGCGGCAACCGTCTCGCACGGAAAGGGATCCGTCACGGCCGTTGGCTTCGCCTCGGCCTTCGACGACGAAGCGATGGGACGCGAATGGTTGCCCGAACCCGACGAAGCCCTGCGACAGCGATACCAAGTCCTTTTCGACGTTCTGCAAAGTGTCGCGCCAAGCGGTCCTACTTCGCCAGACAATACCCCTCGGTGAAAGGGCACGCGATGGAACACAAATCCGGTCGAAATGACCGTATCCCGACTGGTTGAATCCCTCTTTCTGGTTATAATTCCTAGTGGGAGGATGCCAGATACTCTTCGGCCGAGTCGCTGCCGGCCCATGGCTGCCCAGGTGCTCCACGAGGGAGATGACGCGATGTGCGATTTGACGGGGGGGCATATTCACGACAATATCACGCAATGCATCGGAAACACACCTCTGGTCCGTTTTCGTCGCATGGCCCAAGGTTGCCTTGCCGACGTCGTGGCGAAGCTCGAAAACTTCAATCCGCTCTGGAGCNNCAGGCCGCCGAAAGCAAGGGTCTGATCAATGGAAACACGGTTCTCATTGAACCGAGCAGCGGCAACACGGGCATCGGCTTGGCGTTCGTCTGCGCCTCGCGCGGCTATCGCCTGGTCGTGACCATGCCCGAAAGCATGAGCGTCGAGCGTCGCCGCATGATGTCGGCCATGGGCGCCGAGTTGATCCTGACGCCGGCGGCCGAGGGCATGCCCGGCGCGGTGCGCAAGGCCGAGTCGCTAGTCGCCGAAAATCC